>JBEVMI010000237.1:0-8381 GCA_040508685.1 Spongiibacteraceae bacterium | reverse complement strand
GGACAGTCGCATGAAACGTATGGGGGGCCCTTTGCTTTAGAAGTGCGCCTTCACGGTGAAACCATACGTGCGCGGCTCGATGATGGTCGCACTCACGTATTGATAGGCCGTGCCGAAGTTTGTTATCGCAAAGTTCTTCGCGCGTTCGTCCAACACGTTTTTGCACCACAGCGTGACGCTGAAACGTTCGTCGAGCGGGCTCGCCGTGACATTCAGATTCAGTGTGCCGTAGGAATCGGTGCGCACCGCGTTGACCATGCTTTCGTAGTATTCCAGCGAGTAACCGAGCGGCGCCGTCGACGCGATAACGTCGGTAGCCGGCAAGGTTTCCAGCTCATAGAAGAACTGTGCAGGCGATGTGGTCGCGAACGACATCGCTTCGACCCAGTGATAGGTCGCCGTGCCGGCCAATTTGAAATTGCTGAAATCCTGATCGTAATTGAGGCTCAGTGTGTATTCGTTCTCCGGCACCATGAATTGATCGGGAATGCGATCGCTGGAAACGTCGTCACCGGTCGCCTGGTCCTCAATCGATTTAATCTGTGCATCGATGTAGGCATAACTGCCGCTTATGCTGAGGTTTTCGGTCAGCAGATAGGTAACTTCCGTTTCAAAACCTTTGGATTGCGCTTTACCCGCATTTTTGTTGGCAGTTCCAGGCGGCACGTTCGGCAGCGGGTTCGGAATCAATACCGTGAATTGTTTGTCTTCGGTCTCGTTCCAGTACACCGCGGTGTTCCAGCGCAGCTTGCCATCGAGGAAATCGGCTTTCAGTCCCAGCTCGTACTCGATCAAGGTTTCCGGCTTGAACGTGAACGGCACCGCGTTGGGATCGGTTGATCCGCGCGAATTGAAGCCACCTGCGCGATAGCCCGTGCTCGCCTTGACGTAGGTCAGGATGTCATCGGTGATCTTGTAGTCGTAACTGATCAGCCAGTCGGTGGACGTGAACTTCTTGGTTTCGTCGATGATGGACAACGGCTGGCCGATGGTGCGGTTGTAATAACCGGTCGGGTTGTTGAAGTACTGGCTGAAATTCCAAGTCGGCAATTGCGCAATGGCAACCTGGCTGCTGGTGCCGTACACCTTCGCGGATTTTTCGTCTTCGGAATAACGCAGACCCAACGTCAGGTTGGAGGCATCGGTGATGTGCCAGGTCGCCTGTGTATAAGCGCCGATGGCATTGTCGTCCGTCTGCGCACCGTTGCCGCCAGCGGGTGCAGCCGCGGTGCCGGCCGCGGCGAGAATCGCAGCCTGGTTCGCCTGATTGCGCAAATCCGGGCCGTAGCTGTAATCGAAGTACGACCCCTCTTCCTTGAAGTAGGTAATACCCGACGTCATATCGATGGCGTCATCGAAGAACGCATCGGTCCATTGCAGTTCGTAGGTTTCCTGTTCGCCGGCAGCGCGACCCCAGGATCCATGACGGCGACCGACGTTTTTATTCGCCAGTCCACCACCGTCGTAATCCGATTCGTTCAACGATTTGTAATCGCGCTGCGAGGCGATGAACTTGAGTTCGCCGAACGCGTCAGTCTCGTAGGTCACGGTCAGAATATCGGTCTTGGTGCTGGCCACGCTGCGCGGATCGAAATCCAGCGAGGTGGCCTCGCCATCCTTGTCGTAAGCCACCGGACCCGGCGTTCCCATCCATACCTGTTGCCGTGCCGGACCGGCCAGCTCTTTGTCGTATTCCTCGTGTGACAGCACCACATCGATATTGTCGGCCGGCGCAAACCGCAACTTCACGCGCGAGAGTTCGGAATCCCAGCCACCGATTTTCGTCGTAGTTCTTTTCTGCGGAACATACGCGCCGTACTTCGTATAGTTGGGGTCGGTCGGATCCTGCGCCAGGTTGGTGACATAATCGTCGCGTTTCGAGTCCAGATGACCCACGCGAAGCGCAAACATATCGCCGAGCGGTACGTTCAAGACCACTTCGGTGCCCTTGATATCCTGGCCGCCGGTGCCGCTGATGGAACCGCTGAACTGGCCGAGCTCCGGGTTGTTGGTGTTGATCAGCAACGCTCCCGCAGTCGTGTTGCGGCCGAACAGCGTGCCCTGCGGTCCTTTTAATACCTGTAAATCCGAAATATCGAGCAGATCGACACCCAGGCCGAATGGACGCGCGATGTAAACGCCATCCGAATAAATACCCACGGAAGCATCGTCCGTTATGTTTACGCTGTTCTGCACGCTGCCGCGCAAACTGAGGTTCGGGGCCAGCGGTGAGAAGGACGAAGCGTTAACCTTGAAACCCGGTGTCAGCGCGGTGGCTTCTTCGAAGGTACTGATGGCGGCACGCGCGAAGTTATCAGCAGTCAGCGCCGTAATGGCGATGGGGACATCCTGTACGACCTCCATCTGCTTGCGCGCAGTGACGACCACCTCTTCGATACCGACGGCGCCATAGGAGAAGGACGTAAGCCCCAGTGAAGCTGTACCGACGGCACAGCACAGAGCCAGTTTCTTTTTTGTTTTCATGCTGGATTCCCGGATTGCGAGTAAATAATTATTGGTTTGAAGACACCGGCGCAGCGCATCCGGCAAAGGTGGGCCAGCGACTCAGCGCAGTCGCAATTTGGCATCAGCATCGTAAAAACTTGTGGCGCGCAGCTAAACGGCTTATGCCATCAAGACGCTATGAATAGCGCTCAACCCGCCGCCTGCTGCAGCTGCCCGCGGCGGTACTCTTTCGGCGAACAACCGAACCAGCCCTTGAATGCCGCATAAAAATTCGACGAGTGACGATAGCCGAGCTGATAGGCAAGCTCCTCGCCGGTGATGTCGGGTTTGGCGATCAGCGTGGCCGCCATCTCCTTGCGCATGTCCTCGACCAGCGCCTCGAAATGGGTATCGCGCGCCTTTAATTTGCGCCGCAGTGTCGCCACGCTCATGTTCAGGTGATCCGCGGTGGCGGCCATCGTCGGAAAACCACCTTCGCTGTGCGCATAAATAAAACATCTGACCCGGCTGGTAATGTCGGTCTTCGGTGCGCGCTGGGTGTGCTGCAAGGTCAATTCACGGGTGCAGAACGCCGCGACGATATCGTCGCGCGTCGCCAACTCGATGGCATTCCATTGCGATGGATAACGCCAGCCACAGAAATCGCTGCTGAAATGGAGGCGGGCATCCTTGAAAAAGCGCCGATACAACTGCAGATCGCGGGGAGCTGCATACGGAAAATAAAAATCGAGGTCGGCGTAGCTGACAGGCAGCGATGGTGGCATCAGGCGTTCGACGCCCGTCAGGCATACCGTCAGCCATTGATCGAGCAACACATTCTCCACCGTTTCACCGGCAGGCTGCAGGCGCATCTCGGATTTACCGTGCACCGACCGCAGGTGTTGAATTCTGAAGTTCCAGCCGAGCTGGCCGGCGAACGGCACGCAGACATTGAGCCCCTCCCAGAATGTGCGACTGGTTTGCGAGGCATAACCCAGTAAACCGAGATCACCCAGTTGTGTGCTGCCGCCGACAATCAAGCCGACACCGGAGAGCAATCCGGACTCCTCCAGATGACTGACCAGCCGCCTGTAGGAATCGCCGCTGAATGCGTTCGCCGGGAAAACATCGACCGCCCCGTCGAGACCGACTTCGGCGCACAACGCGGCGAGATCTTTATCCATGTCGCCGAGCGTCGCCAACACCCGACTGGAGCAGATGCGCAGATAGTTGCTGACCGTGTTATTCAAACGCTTGGTCGACATGATGCGGATACCCGTGCGTTATTAAAATTATTGCGCTCGGGTCCGTTGCACCGACGCAGCGAATCCCGCGGTTATATCTGTCACCGACTTACAGCATCCAGGCCTGGGCTAACGAACCGTTACTGCCACCCCGCAAGGAAACACATTGTCATACCGACAACATGATGTCAAACATAGGGGAGTGAAGTACCGATCGGCAAGATCTGCCAGGGCGTCATTCGCGAACCGGCATCACGGGGGCTGTGTTTGTCCATTTATTTATCCAGTCTTTCGAGCAACCGACCCAATAGCTGAGCCAGCGTTTTCAGATCATCGAAGGTCATATCCTTGCCGACGCGCTCGCTCCAGGTTTCCTGTCGTTCGCGCAGCGAGTAATAAATCTGCCGCCCCTTGTCTGTCACCGCGACTTTTTTCGACGTCGCGTGGCCGGGATTGTCCTGATAAGCCAGCAACTCGTCGGTCACCATGGCATTCACCAGGCGCTGCACGCCCTGCCGCGCCTGCCCGCCGAGACGCGCAATTTCCGGCACGGTCAGCGGTTGTTTGGCCCGCTCCAGAATACCCAACGTGCTCCAGCGCGCGCTGGTCAATCCGACCGTCGACGCGGTGCGCTCGCCGCGCTGCTGCAACAATCCGTTTAATCGGCTGATATCTCTGGCGACTTCCGCAAACAGCGGGCCTTTTTTTTGCGCCATGTAATGAATAACTCCTCAAAATATTTTGCCGCAGTCAGCTTCGATAACCGCTCAGGCCGGCTTGTGGCCAATGGCAGAGCGGAACACCCGCAACAGCGGTGCCGCAAAATGACAACGCGTTGACAGCATGGAACCACATGGGCAACATGAAAACCTGTTGTCTTGTTGGCCCGACGCGATACTAACGACCAGCACGCATGGCGGCAACAAACCAGGGATGTCCGCAATAAACGAACGGCGCTCTTGCCCCCGCAACCAACACCGGATCTTTCGTCCGCGAGGATAAAATCATGATCGATACCCTCGGCTATGCCTTGCGCGAAGCGCATGGCGAGCTATCGCCTTTTGCGTTTCAGCGCCGTGCACCCGACGCGAATGACATCGTGCTGGATGTTCTCTATTGCGGGATCTGCCACTCCGATCTGCTGTCGGCGCACGACGGACTCAAACGCAGCATTTTTCCGATGGTGCCGGGCCACGAAATCGTCGGTCGCGTTTCCGCTATCGGCAGCGCCGTCAGCAAACACCGTGTCGGCGAGCTGGTCGGCGTCGGCTGCATCATCGATTCCTGTCGCGTCTGCGCGCCCTGTCGCGAACACGACGAACACTACTGCGTCGAACGTTTTACGCCGAGCTTCAATGGCCGCGAACGCGGCACGGGCAATCCCACCTACGGCGGCTACAGCCAGACCTATGTCATCAATGAACATTACGCGGTAAAAATTCCCGGCGGCCTCGATCCGGCGGCGGCGGCGCCACTGTTGTGCGGCGGCATCACAACGTACCTGCCGCTTAAGCGTTTCCTTGAAACCAAGGGGGCCGTGGGCAAAGGCCAGCGCGTCGGCGTGGTCGGGCTCGGCGGGCTTGGCCATCTCGCGATCAAATTTGCCAAAGCGTTCGGCGCCGAGCCGGTCATGCTGACGTCATCGCCCGGCAAGGTCGGCGACGCCCAGAAGCTCGGGGCCGTCGATGTCATTCTCACCAGCGACGCGGCGCAAATGGCCAGGGCGATGGGCTCACTCGACTTCATTCTCGACACCGTTTCGGCACCGCACGATCCGAATATTTATCTCGCCCTGCTCAAACGCAACGGCACGATGTGCCTGGTCGGCGTGCCGGAGCAACCGCTGACCGTGCAGCCCATGGCGCTGGTGTGGGGCGATAAAGCGCTGTCCGGCTCACTGATCGGCGGCATTCAAGCCACGCAGGAGATGCTGGATTTCTGCGCCGAACACGGCATTGCCGCCGATATTGAGATGATCGCGATGCAGGATGTGAACACGGCGTGGGATCGCATGGAACGCAACGACGTGAAATATCGTTTCGTGATCGATATGGCGACCTTGAAATAAACGACGTTAAACGGATGAAAAGTATTTCATCCCGCTGTGCGATATGCCGCGCGATACGGTCCTTCATGGGGCACATATACGCGCAAGATAGAGGGCAGAAAAATGGATTACGTCACGCTCGGCCGCTCCGGCCTGAAAGTTTCGCGCCTGTGTCTCGGCTGCATGAGTTTCGGCAACCCCGGCGACGGCTTGCACCCCTGGATTCTGAGCGCCGACGACGCGCGCCCGTTCTTTCAACGCGCCATCGCAGCCGGCATCAATTTCTTCGACACCGCCAACATGTATTCGAATGGCGCCAGCGAAATCGTTACCGGCCGCTGGCTGAAGGAGTTCCTGCCGCGCGATCAGGCCGTCATCGCTACCAAGGTATTTTTTCCGGTCGAAGGTTCTCCCACCAATCCGACGCCGAATATCAGCGGGCTGTCGCGCAAACACATCATGGCAGCGATCGATGCCAGCCTGAAACGCCTCGGTACCGATTATCACGACCTCTATCAAATCCATCGCTTCGATCGCAACACGCCAATCGAAGAAACCATGGAAGCGCTGCACGATGTCGTGAAGTCAGGCAAGGCGCGGTACATCGGCGCATCGACAATGCACGCGTATCAATTCGTCGAAATGCAGTACGTTGCGAAAATGCATGGCTGGACGCCATTCGTGTCGATGCAAAACCTTTACAACCTCGCGTGGCGCGAAGAAGAACGGCAGATGAATGATTTCTGCATTCGCAGCGGCGTCGGCCTGATGCCGTGGTCGCCACAGGCCGGTGGATTTCTGACGACCGACTGGCGCAAGACTAACAAACAACATTCGGCGCGCTCCGCCAGCAATTCATATGCACAGCAGGTGTATGGCACGCTGGAGGATTACCAGGTGCTGGATGCGCTGATTGGCGTGGCGACAGAACTCGACAAACCGATCGCACAGGTAGCGCTGGCGTGGGTGCTCAGCCGCGCCGGCGTGTCCGCTCCGATTATCGGCGCGACAAAAATCCAGCATCTCGAAGATGCGATTGCGGCGCTCACGATGAAATTGGCGCCCGCGCAACTGGACCAACTCGACAAGGCTTATGTGTGGCCGCGTTTGATCGGCACTCACCGGTAATCGGCGCAAGGTCCGAACACAGGGCGCAGCAAACGGCGCCCTGCCATCACAAACTACAACAACTGCGTCGTAGCGTTGCCCTTCCAGGGCTGCCCAGCCGTTGCCATATTGATGCTGATGTCCTTTACCCAGCGCAGCATGCGGCGCTCGACTTCGAGCGCATCGGTCGGGCCGACGAATAACATCTTCACCAGATAACCGAGGTCGATCAGGTGTTGCGCGCCCTGAAATCCCAGGCGCTGACGGATCTGTTCGCGCAGGCTCGGCGGATAAATACCAATCGTCTGCGTATCGGCGGTGATGCGTTTCAGAATATCTTCGAGATTGGCGACCGGCACCAGATTTACGGTGCGGCACGCGAGCAGATGCGCAAACTCCACCGGCTCATCCATCTGCGACACGATTACCGCTCCACAGCGTTCGCCGCCGCGATAAATCTTGTAGAAATCGTCTTCGAGCGCAAGACCATCGATCCCCTCTTCGAGTTCCGGAACGACATACTTCGATGGCGTACTGAGATTGCTTGGCAATTCCTGAATTGCGCCGAACAACGCTGCGCCGAACTGATTCAGGCGCGCCATTTCATCCGCATTTTCAGGATCGCAATGTGCGTAAATCACGCGCGCGTTTGCACACAATTCCTGATTGAACGCCGCGGCGTCGCAGGCAGCGCGCTGTGCCACGTCGGCTATGAATTCCGGCGACGCATACGCCTCCTTGCCAATAATCGAGGCGCTGTGTTTGGGATCGAGCGTGATCAGGTCGATGCCCGGCTGCAGATATTTGGTGATGTGCGTGATCGAACTGAAACCGCCCCAGGCGATGATTTTTTCGACATTGCGCGGCTGGTAAATGCGCGACTCGATCGCTTCGTCGCCGCCTTTCCAGTAGCCCGCCGACAAATGTTTGCTCAACGGATGTTGCGGATCGATGTCGATCATCGTGCGCACTGCGGCAATGGCGGTCAGCGGATCGTTCGACGGCAGTTTGATGATGGCGTCGGAGCGCGTGATGGCATTGCGCATCACAGTGATGAACGCACATTTCGGCGAATTGCCGGCGATGACGTGCACCGAACGCGCACCGTAGGCGCGAATCGAATACACATCGCCACTCGGCATCGTCGTCGGCACCCAGCCTTCGAGATACGGCGTGCCGACTTGCATGTCGACATAACGTTTCAGAAAGTCCTTGTTGCAGATCACATCGAAACCGGAATACACACCGCGCAATACCGACTCGGTCATGCCCGATGTCAGCGTGCTGATCTCGAACGCCTCCTGCAAATGGGGATTGTTGCGCAGGTTGAAACGCTGACCGAACTCGATCATGAAGTCGAGAATTTCGTCCATGCCGATCTGGTACAGATCATCGAGCGCAGCCGGTGTCGTCACCAGCTTGCGTATGTATTTGTTGACGTCGGGCGTGACAAAACTGACACCGCCTTTGCGGCCGGGATATTCGACTGTGTAGTCTTCGATGACTTCGCCGCGAATGACGAGAGGCACTTTGTAAAC
>JBEVMI010000232.1:0-3150 GCA_040508685.1 Spongiibacteraceae bacterium | reverse complement strand
ATAACGTTAAAAAGGGAAAGCCGGCTTCGACGGGAAGCACCAGCAAACGCAGCAGGACCGCACCGATAAAGATGGCTGCTGCCAACGCATAACGGAGCGGCAATGACCAATTTCTGTGTTGCAGATGGGGATACCTCATCGTTTGTCCTCAGCCAACCATCATGTTAAAAATGATCGGGTTGGTAATTCGAGTCGTGTCCTGGCGCACGGTCAGCAAGACCGTGCCTACCGGCGCAGTGGCGGCATTTTAGCCTGAATATCGTCACGCTTTCGTCCGAATTGACGAGGTGCCTCCCGCCGGGCAACCAGGGACACGACTAATAATGGACCTCAGGTTTCGTTTGCCTATTGCACGCTGTAGATCCACGCAAAAAAACGACTTTGATCAAAACGAACGAGGAACAAACCATGCCTCTCACCGGTGGATGTTTTTGCGGCCGCATTCGATATCGCATCGATGCCCCTTTAGGTCCGGGAAGAAGCTGTCATTGTTCCCGCTGCCGAAAGGTTTTCAGCGGCACCGGCTCCGCCTATTCCGAAATTGTTCCCGGTTCATTTTCGTGGACTGCGGGCGACGACAACCTCACGCACTTCGAAACGACCCCCGGCTGGGGTTTATATTTCTGTCGTAGTTGTGGCTCGACGCTTTGCGGCACCAGCGCCGGAGCCGTTCACGGGGTGACGCTCGGCAGTGTGGACGGCGATCCTGGCGTGCAGATCGAGATGCATCTCTTCGTTGGTTCAAAAGCGCCGTGGGATCATATTGGCGGGTATGCGCCGCAGCACCCGGAATTTCCGCCGCCGGATTAATTTGCTGCCCAAGGATTCGGCGTCACCGGCGCTGTCGAAATCGCGCCGGTCCATTCGACTACAGAAAGCCAATACCGGCGCCGTCATCGCAAGGAGACCCAATCATGCCCAGCACAATCCGCCTGCACCGAGTCCTGCAGTCAACGCCCGAGCGCGTCTACCGCGCATTCATCGATCCGGACGCGATGGCGAAATGGCTTCCGCCCAATGGATTTACCGGCAAGGTTCACAGCATGGACGCCCGCGTTGGTGGCTCCTACAAAATGTCGTTCACGAATTTCACGACGGGGACGAGCCACTCGTTCGGCGGGCACTATCTCGAACTGACGCCCCATGAGCGAATTCGCTACGCCGACAAATTCGACGATCCGAATTTGCCGGGCTCGATGGAGGTGACGATCACTCTGAAGCAGGTGTCTTGCGGGACGGAAGTAAACATCACGCAGGAAGGTGTCCCCGACATGATTCCCGCCGAGGGCTGTTACCTGGGCTGGCAGGAATCGCTCACGCTGCTGGCGAAATTGGTCGAGGCCGAGATTCCGGATGCGTGAAGGATTCGGCGCGCCTTCGCGAATAACCAGCGTGGGCGTGCGCGGGTATGGCAAATAATTTCAGGGGCCGTTGAATCCGGCTGTTACAAAAACGCCACAGCCGCGACATCGTGCGGAAACTTCTCCAATTCACAGTGCCGGGCAGGCGAAGTCCGCTGCCTGTGTAAAACAATTCGGGGGAGTGTGGAAATGCGTAAACCTATCGGGATTGGCGCCGCTGTTATCGCAGTGGCGGGTTTGCTGTTCAACACGGCTGCGATTGCCGATCGCAGTCAGCATCATTTACACCATCAGGGCGACGAAGCCATCCAGTTGGGTCCGCGCCCGCTTTATCTGGTCGAAGGCATGGACGACGGACCGCTCAAGGACCGCTTGCAGCAATGTGAGGCCGGTCCTTTTTATCGCACCGATTTCTCCATCGGTCATCGCGGTGCCGCGCTGCAGTTTCCGGAGCACTCTGATGTGTCCTACGCCGCTGCTGCGCGCATGGGTGCGGGTATCGTCGAATGCGATGTCACATTTACCCGCGATGGCGAGCTGGTCTGTCGTCACAGCGAATGCGACCTGCACACGACAACGAATATTGTCGCCACACCTCTCAATCAAAAATGCACTGTGCCGTGGACTGGCCCGGGCCAGAATCCCGCGCCGCAGTGTTGTGCCAGCGATCTGACCTTGGCTGAATATAAATCGCTGTCGGCAAAAATGGATGCGAGCAATCCCGCAGCGACAACGGCAGCGGGGTATCTCAGTGGCACGGCGAGCTGGCGTACCGATGTCTATACCGGGCGCGCGAATGTTCTCACTCTGAAGGAAAGCATCGCGCTCAACGAGACACTCGGCGTCAAACACACGCCGGAGCTGAAAAGCGCGAGTTATCAGGATCGCGTCGATGCCATTTTCGGCAGCCAGGAAAATTATGCGCAAAAGCTGATTGACGAGTTCAGGCAGGCGGGCGTGAAGCCGCGCGATGTCTGGGCGCAGTCATTCAACAAGAACGATGTCCTGTACTGGGTCAGGAGCAATCCCGCGTTCGGGCGCCAGGCCGTCTATCTCGACAGTGTCGACCCGACAGTAACTCCCGCCATTCCGCGTCAGACCAGGGAGGAGCTGAAGACACTCAGGAAAAATGGCGTGCGTATCATCGCGCCACCACTGTGGGCGCTGTTGTCCGTCAACGATGCGGGCGAGGTGGTTGCCTCGCAGTACGCGCTCGACATCAAGGCGGCCGGGCTCGACATTATTGCGTGGTCATTCGAGCGTGCCGATCTGCGCAATGGTGCGGCGAAAGCGGGCTGGTATTACCAGTTTGATCCGCAAGGCAAGGCCATAAAAAAAGACAGCGATATGTATATCGCACTGGATGTGTTGGCCAAAAAGTCGGCGTCCTCGGCATTTTTTCCGATTGGCCGGCAACGGTCACCTACTACGCAAACTGCATGAAATTGCGGTGAAGTGTCGCCGCGCCTGGCTGAGCACCAGCAGATTGTCCTCATCGATATCGCCAGCCAGCGACGGTCCCGCAGCCAACATCTGAACAGCGCGGGTGTGTGCGAATGCGAAAAAAAACCTTCATCACCGCGTCACACACCCGGCTTACCTTTGAGCGCAGGTAAATCAACACGCCGTTTTTTTGCCGGGCTCGCTTCGCCGTTTTCAGTATTTATTACTCGGAATTTTTCAGGGGACGCCACTATGAAGAAAATGCAAAATCACAAGTCACTGACCTTCATCGCCTCCACGCTGGCACTCGCCATCTGTGCCGCGAATGCACAGGCTACCGAATCCG
>JBEVMI010000183.1:0-5050 GCA_040508685.1 Spongiibacteraceae bacterium | reverse complement strand
AATGCCGCCAAACAGCAATACGCTGCGCCAGCCGTCGAGCCCCAGCAAATTATGATCGTTGAACCAGTGTGTCAGCAGTGGCGACGCCGATGCGCCGAAACTGCTGACCATTACCAGAATCATGATCACACGGCCGCGATTGGCGGCGGGAATGACATCGACGAGATAAACGTTGAGCAATGGTGGCGCTGCGCCCAGAAAAAAACCGCTGAGCAGGCGCATCGCTGCAAGCTGTTCGAGTGACTGACTGAAAGCGGTGATACATGACGCGATACCGAATCCCGCCATCATCACCAGACATGCCTGACGGCGTCCGCGCGCATCGGAAAAACGCCCGAGTAAGGTCGCGCCCAACGCGCCGCCGATAAATGCAGCGCCCACAACCATGCCGATGCCGGTGTGACTGCGACCGCGTGCTTCGCCGCTGTCGCCCGATAACACCATGCTGAGAATATTGCTCATCGACAATTCGAGGCCGTCGAAAAGTAACGCCAGGATCACGATGACAATCAACGTGAAATGCAAGCGCGTCAGCGGCAGATTATCCATCTGCTCGGAAACCCAGGAGTTATTTAACGCACTACTGTTTTTATGGGGGATTTGCATGACTCTCTATCCTCATTAACTTCGGCGAACCGGATCGGCCGGACCTGGTCAAGTGCGCGGAATACGTTCTTTAACGAAAAAATTGCCGGCGCAGTCACGAGAGTTATGTTTATCGTGCGGTCATACCCGGTGGTCCGGGCATGACCGTTTTCGCCGACCGTCTCAGAACGAATATCTTGCGTCGAGTCCAAAGGTTCTCGGCTCGCCAAAATATCCCGACGCGAGACCGAGTGTTTCGTACTGTGTCGTTGTGCTGGTGTAGTACTCGGTATCGGTCAGGTTTTTGCCCCACAGCGAGATTGACAGCGGTTGTCCGTAAATATCGTTCCAAGTGATGCGCGCGTTGTACAGGCCATAGCCGGACTGAAACGCGCCGGGGATATCGATGTCGGTTCCCGCCAGTCGGTTAACGACATTTCCGGCAACACGGCTCTGCCAGTAACCGCCAACAAGGAAACGCAGTTCGCCGGCTTCACCCAACGCATACGTATAGGTAACGTTGAGGCCACCCTGATGTTCGGGTACCGGGGCAAATTCATTTTTGCTCAAGTCCTGCACGACGCCGGCGGAACTAAGAGATTCGAATTCGTCGTAGCCGGCATCGGTATAGGTATAGAACGCACCGATTTCCAGTGCATCAATTGGCAACCAGGTTGTTTCCAGTTCGAGGCCTTGAATCGTCGCGGATCCCGCATTTTTGACGGTGTTGACGATCTGGGTACCCCCCGGCGCAATTTCCGCGACATTGCGCTGGATGTCTTTGTAGTCGGAGTAGTAATAGGCCGCGTTCACGCGCAGCGGTGTTTCGAAAATATCGAAGTCGGCTTTGTAGCCCAGCTCGATGTCTTTAACGGTTTCCTTATCGAACGGTTCGAATTGCAGCGGGCGTTGCGCGGTGGTGGTGAAGCCGCCACTGCGATAACCACTGCGATGTGCGAGATAAACCAGCTGTCGATCATCCAGTTTATAGTCCAGCGAGATGTTGTAGCTCGGCGCGGAAAAATCTTTCGAGACCTTCTTGGTGCAGGGCGACAGTGAAATTAAAGGCGGCACGTTAGTGGCGGTCAGCGAACACACCGGTGCAGCAGGATTGCGATAGTTGATATTGCTGAGTACATCCAATTCACGTTTGTCTTCGGTCCAGCGCGCACCGAGCGTCAGGCTGAGGCTGTCGGTGAATGCGTAGTTACCCTGGCCGAAAATGGATTTGCTGATATTTTCGACTTCCAGATTGACGATGTTGGGGCCGATGGCCGGTGGCCAGGTGGTTGCGAGCGAATACGCCGTGCCGGATTCTTCGCTGTTTTCTTTGAACAGGAACAGACCGACGATCCAATCGAGTCGATCCATCGCGCCTTGCAATTGCAATTCTTCTGAATATTGATTGGTTTTCGCGGTTTGGTCGGAAATGTTGACTGGAAACGACGGCATCATCGATTCCAGTTTGGTGTCGATGGCTTCGACTTCACGGTAGCCAAAAATATTTTTTATCGTCAGCGAATCAGAAAGCTCATAGGTAGTAATGTTGGTCAAACCCATACCTTCCGCCGAAGTCGGTGAATCGTTCAGCGAACGCGTCGACCAGAAATCGGAATTGTCCGCTTCATTCAGGGCCTGAGCTAATGTGGCGGAACCATAAGTGGTCCGCACTTGCGAACTGCCCGGTGCAATCGAACGCAACTTTGCGCCGCTGTGCGAATCATGGTCGAAATAATCGGCGAACGTGGTGTTGGTTAATGTATCGGTTGGTTCCAGCAGCAATGACGCGCGCGCGGCAATCGAGTCCTCGTCGTTGATATCGGCAAAGTCGCTGCGGTTGTTGATATATCCATCGTGCATGGCTTTGCGTATGGCGATACGGCCGGCAGCAACATCGGTGATCGGCGCGTTAAACATAAGTTCGGCAGTTTTTCGATTGTAATTGCCGATGCCCAGCGCGACCGAACCTTCAATATGTTGAGTCGGCGCATTGGGCGTAATCAGCAGTGCGCCGCCCGTGGTATTGCGGCCGAATAAGGTTCCCTGCGGACCCTTTACAACTTCCATCGATTGCACGTCGAGCGCACTCATTGCGCCGATGCCGAAGGTGCGCATGATCGGCACTTCCGCAAGATAAACACCTACTGCCGGATCGACCGAAGTCGTTGCATCGCTATTGCGCTGCCCGCGCAATTGCACCGTCAATGTGGTGGAGCGTCCAGATAGTGGCGCGAGCGTGAACGACGGAATCGATTTCAAATCGGACAGGTTGTTGACCCCGGCCGCTTGCAGCGCTTCGGAAGTAAATGCTGTCACCGCGAGCGGAATGTCCTGCTGCGATTCTTCGACGCGCCGCGAAGTCACGATGACCTCTTCGATCGAGCGTGCTTTCGGTGCCGAATCTTGTGCATGGGCGGCGTTGTGTGCGAGTACCAGTGCGGCGCCGATAACCGCAAGGCTGATGGGTTTTTGCTTGGAGAAATTCATTGGAAACTCCTATTTATAGTTAGATATGGAAATGTTTTTGCAGATGATGGCGATTGCGGATGACCTTGGGACAGCCCCTTCAGGCCGGTAGTGGTTGTGCACCTCGAATGACTTTGCCGGGCAGGCGATCGGTTTCGCGATCGTCGCGGTGGACGATTTCTCCGCTGACAATGGTTGCGACATAACCTTCGGCAGCCTGCGTCAGGCGTGCACCGCCCGCGGGCAAATCGTGATTGAGCCGCGGCGCACGCAATTTCAGATTGGCGTAATCGATGACATTGATATCTGCTTTGTAACCGGGCTTGATCACGCCGCGATCACGCAGGCCAATGGCGTTGGCGGAATCCTGTGTTAACAATTTCACGGCATATGTGAGCGGCAAACGGCCGCCGCGCGTGCGGTCGCGCGTCCAGTAACTCAACATGTAGGTGGAAATGCTGGCATCGCAGACGATCGCGGAATGTGCGCCACCGTCGCCGAGCCCGGGTACTGCATGCGCGTTCTTGAGCATTTCGAATGAAGGCTCAAGGTTGTAATCCGCGTAGTTGCCGCCGGCGAGCAACAGCATCGCCTGGCCCTCGTCCTGCAACAGATAGTCATAGGCGAGTTCGGCACCGGAGATATTCTGCGCGCGCGCACGCATCTCGATGCTTTCTTCCAGCGGTTGTTCATAGTTCGGCGGGTCTATCAGCGGAAAGAACAAGCTAAAGCCGTCGGACCGTGTGGTCAGTGGAAATTGTTTTTCCTCTTCAATTAATTTCGCGCGCAATTCGGGTCGCCGCAACTCCGCCAGCTTTTCTGCAAGCGGTAATTTGCCGAGCGGTCTGAAGGCGGGGCAGCGAACGAAGGGGTTGAGCGAGCCGGCAAAACTCAGAACTGCGCCAGTGGGGCGACCGAAAACCTGTGGGTAGACCACGGCGCCTTCGCGATTCGCACGGTCGCTGATTGCGAGCAACTCGCGCCAGCCTTCGGTGTGGCTGTTGCTTTGTTTGAGCGAGAAAGTCAAAGGGCGGCCGCTTTGTTTGGCCACCCTGACCAGCATTTCCAGTTCGTCGACCGCGCCGGGAAATTCATTGAATTCGAAGGCAATCTGCAACAGCCCGGCACCGGCTTCTGCCATGCCGCGCGTGATGGCGAGAAATTCATTTTCGTTGGCGCCGAAGGAGGGGATATGACGACCGTCACTGGTTTTTTGATCGGTGAGTGTCGACGAGCCGAAACCGAGCGCGCCAGCCCTGATAGCGTCGCGCGTCAGTCCGGCCATGGTTGTCAAGTCCGTATCTGTCGCTATTTCACCGGAAAGCGCGCGCTCGCCCATCACGTACGCGCGCAGCGTCGAGTGCGGGACCAGCGTGCCGATATCCATGTTGTAGCGGCGCCGTCCCAACGCTTCGATGTACTCCGGATAGGTTTCCCAATCCCACGGCAACCCTTTCTTCAGATCGGCGTACGGAATGTCCTCTACCGTTTCCATCATGCGGACCAACATGTCGCGATCCTGCGGCCGGCAAGGCGCAAAACCGACGCCGCAGTTGCCGATGATGGCCGTGGTGACGCCGTGGCCGGTATTGGGTTTGAGGCGGTTTTCCCAGGTGACATGACCATCGAGGTGCGTGTGCAGGTCGACGAAGCCCGGTGTAACGAGCAGGCCTTTGGCGTCGATCTCCTCCTTGCCGGACTGCGCAATATCGCCCACGGCTGCGATACGACCCCGGCTGATGGCCACATCGGCCGCAAAGGGTTGCGCGCCGGTTCCGTCTGCCAGTGTGCCGCCGCGAATGACTAGATCGAAGGGTTGACTCATGGGTGACCTCGATATTGTTATAAATGGAGTGTTCGCTATTTCGAAGCAGATACGACTTGAAGTGGAATTGGATTGCTGGGCGATCGAACAAGCATTGCTTGCGATGCCGGCCTGTTATGGGGTTGTAGCTTCCGGGAGTCTAAGTTCCATGTCAATTGCTTCCATGGAAGTTAT
>JBEVMI010000176.1:0-3118 GCA_040508685.1 Spongiibacteraceae bacterium | reverse complement strand
GGACGCTGGCTGAAATCGGCAAACGCCTCGGTTTTGAATCGGCATTTGGTTTTCGCAATGCGCGCGATGTGTTTGTCGAATACGCGGCGCTCAGCGGCATCAATCGCGATTCGCCATTACAGCTGGATATCAGCGGGCTCGCGACATTAAATGATGAACACTACGAAACGATGGCGCCGCTACAATGGCCCGTTCGTGCAGATGGACCGAACGATGATTCGCAGCGCCTGTTCGGTGATGGCCAGTTTTCAACGCCAGACCGACGTGCGCGTTTTATCGCGGTGACGCCCGAGTGGCCACAAGAATCACCGCAGTCTGCCGACAATGCCGAGACACCATTTTTCCTGAATACCGGACGTGTCCGCGATCACTGGCATACGATGACGCGCACCGCAGAGAGCGAACGCCTCAATCGCCATCGCGCCGAACCGTATGTTGAAATTCATCCGGATGATGCACGGGCCGACCGTGTTGTGAATGGCGATATCGTCGAGCTGAAAAACCGCCATGGATCGGTATTGCTGCGCGCGCGTATCGAAGAGGGGCAGCGCCGCGGCTCGCTGTTTGTGCCGATGCACTGGAGCGATCAGTTTGCGGCGAAGGCACGCATCGATGCGCTGGTGACGGCCCACGTCGATCCGCATTCCGGTCAGCCCGAATTAAAACACGCGCGGGTGTCGTTGCAACGCGTGCACAGCGAATGGCAGGGTTTGTTGTTATCCACCGAACGGCTGCCGCTGCCGCGCGACAGTTACTGGGCCGGCGTGCCGGTGGCGGGTGGCTGGGCGTACTGGCTGGCAGGTGCGGCACCGATTCAGGACGCGGAACAACAACTGCGCGCGTTGGTGCCTGGCGAAGAGAGTTTGCAGTTTATCGATGCGGAAACACACGATCGTCGCCACGCGTGGATCGAAGACGACAATACCTTACGCGCGGTATTAATTTTGAAGTTGAGCACAAAAGAAAGTGCCGAAAAGGCTGGTTCAGAAACAGCTGATCCAAAAAAAGACAGCAGCGAGCTGCCCGAAGCGTGGTGGCTCGCCTCAAGACTTGGGCAAAACCTGAGTGCAATCGATCGGCGCGTACTGCTTACCGGACATCCTCCCGGTGAGCAGGCCGATCAGGGCGCCATGATTTGCAGTTGTTTTCAGGTTTCCGAATCGCGTATTTGCGCGACGATTGCCGCAGGCGCAGGTACGGCCGAGCAGTTGGGAGAAAAATTGCGCTGTGGCACCAACTGCGGTTCCTGCGTACCGGAATTAAATCGTCTGATCCGCGCAGCGAAAACTGTCGCAGTGCCGGAAGAAATTATTCGAGTGGGATGAATTCAGTCGGTACTTCCTGACGGAAGCATTGACTGGCAGGAATTCCCACCAAAATTAATGGGGTCGGAAACCTTTTCGGCCGTTATGAAAGTGCATCAACCGTGAGATCGAAACATGTCCGCCGATAAACTCAATCTGCTGTCGTTCACCGGCAAGATGAAAGTCCTGCATCTGAGCTGGATGGTATTTTTCGTTGTGTTCATCACATGGTTCAACATGGCGCCGCTGCTGCAGGCAATTGGAAAATCGCTGAACCTTACGACCTCCGAATTAAAAACCCTGTTGACACTGAACGTTGCGATTGCGATTCCAGCGCGCATCATCATTGGCATGCTCACCGATAAATTCGGGCCGCGGCTGGTTTATGCCGTATTGCTGGCGGTGTGTGCAATTCCCTGTTTCATGTTCGCGTTTGCCGATAATTTTGTGCAGGCCGCGATTGCGCGTTTCCTGCTCGGTGCGATTGGTGCCGGTTTTGTCGTCGGTATCCGCATCGTCTCGGAATGGTTTCCCGCGCACGAGCTCGGCACTGCCGAAGGCATTTACGGTGGCTGGGGCAATTTCGGTTCGGCCGCGGCGGCATTTACACTGCCGGCACTCGCGTTGTGGGTTGGCGGCGATGACGGCTGGCGTTATGCAATTGCCGCAACCGGCGTGTTGTGCCTGATCTTCTCAGTGATCTGGTACGCCAATGTCAGCAATACCCCGCAGGGTTCGACCTACTTCCGTCCGAAAAATCTCGGTGCGATGGAAGTCACCAGCAAAAGCGATTTCGCGCTGCTGCTGATCATGAAAGTGCCGATGTATGTGGCGATGGCATTGCTGGCCTGGAAGTTGTCGCCAGCCGGCGTCAAGCTGCTGAGCCAGACTGCCGTCATCGCGATTTATGTCGGTCTGGCCGTGTTGTATGCGTATGACTGCTGGCACGTGTGGAACGTCAACAAAGAAATTTTCGTCAAACCGGTTCCGGAACTGCACCGTTACAAATTCAAGCAAGTGGCGGTGATGGATATTCTCTATTTCGCCACATTCGGGTCCGAGCTCGCGGTGGTGTCGATGTTGCCGCTGTATTTCGCAGAGACCTTCCAGCTGACACCGGTGATCGCCGGTATTCTTGCTTCCGCCCACGCCTTCATGAATCTGGTGTCGCGTCCGGGCGGTGGTGTGTTGTCCGACAAGTTCGGGCGCAAGAAGATGTTGCTGCTGCTCACGGCCGGTCTCGCGGTCGGGTATCTGATCATGGGATTTGTCGACAGCACCTGGAACGTGTGGGTCGCCGTCGGCATCGCCGTGTTATGTGCGTTGTTTGTGCAGGCCGGTGAAGGCGCCGTATTCGCAGTAGTACCGCTGATCAAACGCCGCATGACCGGCCAGATCGCCGGCATGGCCGGTGCGTATGGCAACGTGGGCGCTGTGGTGTATCTGACAGTGTTGTCGTTCGTCGACTACCACATCTTCTTTTTCGTAATCGCTGGTTCAGCCATTATCGGCCTGATTGCATTGCTGTTTATGGAGGAGCCGAAAGGTCATATCGCGGAAGTGCGGGAAGACGGCACCGTGGAGTTGATCAGTATCGATCGCGCAGCGGCGCATTAAACGTCATGTCTGCACATCTCGCCGGCGATAGAAAAAAATACCTCGAAGTTGCGATCGGCGGCTATTCCGCGGCCGGTGTAAAAGACAGCAACGAAGATGCATTCGGCGCCTTGCAACCAGCGCCCGAGATTCGCACGCTCAAAGGTGTGACGCTGTGTGTCGCCGACGGGGTGAGTTGCAGCGACAACGCGCAGCTT
>JBEVMI010000174.1:0-4532 GCA_040508685.1 Spongiibacteraceae bacterium | reverse complement strand
AGACGCTGGGCATGCAGTCATGGCGACTGCGTCTGGATAACAACGCCGGTGGACGGCCAAGATGGCATCAGTGAGGACTGCGGTTACTGACCGGCGCGCCAGCACTGTTGTTGGCCGGACTCGGTTACTGGTGGATTTGGCTCGACCCCCAGCAACGCAGCTGGCACGACCGTGCCTCCAACACCCGTGTCGTGGTGTTGCCGAAACAGGGCACGATCAAGAACTACGTCTGATCTGAAAAATTACGCGTGACGCCGCAGCATAAAAGCACCGGCCAGCAAACTGAGTCCGATCGGCACGGCGGATGCCAGAATCGGCGCAAAACCAAACACCAGGCTGGCCGGTGCGAGCATGTCCTGGCTGACGCGAAATACGACGCCGATCAAGACGCCGACAAATACGCGATAACCCATCGTCGACTGCCGCAACGGTCCGAACACAATCGACGCCGCCACCAGAATCAGACTGACAATAGCCAGCGGCAACAGGACCTTGTTCCAAAACGCCAGCTCGTACTCCCCGGCATTAGAACCCTGTTCGCGCAGGAAACGCACGTAACGCCAAAGCCCGCTGATCGACAGGTCGCGCGGCTCCAGCACCAGGATATTCAGCAACTGCGGCGACAGCTGCGTTTCCCAGAGACGTTTGGCATCCTCCACGCGCTCCACCTTGCCGGCGGAAAACCGCGTTTCACGCACATCCTCGAACAGCCAGTGATCGCCTTGATAGATCGCGCGTTTGGCAAACAGCGCCGATTGCAGATGGCGCTGCGCATCCATTTCAAAAATGGTGATACCCAGCAATTCGCCATTGGGCTGCACGGCATTGAAATGAATGAAGCGGTCGGCCTCCCGGTGCCAGAGCCCATAACTGCTGATGCCGATGTCGTCCTTTTCCAGCGCCACCGCTCGATAACTCTCGGCGGCCTGTTTCAGCGGTGGACCGATATATTCCGCACACAACACACCAACCAGGGCGAGCAGCAGCGTGGGCCGGATCGCCATCCATAAAATGCGCACCACCGACACGCCGGCGGTGCGAATCACGATCAGCTCGCTGGTCGTAGCGAGGGTGCCAAGACCGGCCAGGCATCCGATCAGCGCGGCAAACGGCAGGAATCCGTAAATGCGGCTCGGCACGGTCAACAGCATGTACCAAAGCGCCGACAGCACGGTGTACCGGTTATTGAGATCCCCGGCCTGGTCGATCACCCCGGAAATCACATCGATCCCGAGCAATACACCCAGCACCATCAAGGTGGCGGCGGCAACCTGGCGGGCGACATATCGACTGATGCGTTGCATCGCTCAGGCCCTCAACTGCCGGCGCACACGCCAGCCGCGCCAGAATTGGTCACCAAACATCATGACCAGGCCAATGGCGGCAAACACCGCGTGTACCCACCACATACCGACCAGCGTGTCGAGGCGCTCCTTGCCGACTGCATCGCGGGCACCACTGAGTACCAGGAAGTACACCAGGAACAGGATAAAGGCAGGAAACAGCTTGCCGTACCGCCCGCGCCGATGATCGGTGCGGGCCAGCGCGACTGCAGCAATCGCCGATATCAACACCAGCAATGGCAGCGACAGCCGCCACTGCAGTGTGGCGATACGGATCGGATCGTGTGAACGCAGCAATTCGGAGGTCGGTACGGTATCGCGTTTGCGCGGCGCCACGTCGGCCTCGCGCGGCTGTATCCGCTGCCCCATCTCGGCGAAATCCATCACCTGAAAACCGAGTGCACCGGGCTGGCCCAGATAACGCGTGCCATTGCTAAGCACCAGAAACTGTTCGCCGCTTTCCGGCTCGATCTCGGTGCGGCCGCGCTCGGCCAGAATCACCACCTGATTGGCGACACCAGTGGTTTGGTCGCGCGCGCTGTCGGTCGCGAACACACCGAGCATCTCGCGCTTTTCCGTGTCCATCTGCTCGACGTAGGTGACACGCCCCCGCCCCTCGTTGATATATCGGAAGCGCCCCGCCACCAGCAGATCGAGCCCGGTGGCCGTGTCGGCCTCGTTCAGCATTCTTTCGACACGACCTGCGGTATAGGGGCTGAGAAATAAACTGGTGAACGCAACAATCGCCGCGATCAGCAAGGCCGGCGCCAGGACCATCCCCAGAATCCGGCGCTGACTGATGCCGCAGGCGGACATCACCGTGATTTCGCTGTCGACGTACATCCGCCCGAGCGACAACAACACCGATACAAAAAATGCGAGCGGCAGAATCAGCTGTAAAAAACCGGGGATGCGATACAGGATGACGCCAAACAAAATGCCCGGCGCCAGGTTGCCCTCCGCGGCAAGCGCGAGATAACCGACCAGACGACTGCTGATGACAATCACCAGCAGCGTAAAAGCGACCGCCAACGTGGTGACGAGCACTTCCTTGACGAGGTAGCGGAACAGAATCAAAAGGCGGTTTCCGATAGGCACTGTATTTCGGGTGGATCGTTGGCAGTGACCCGTGCAGGCTTTGCACGCCTCGCCCGAGTCGGCGACAATCGCCAGCTTGATAGCGATCGACCATCGCAAATTTCTCAGCGCGCGATTATGCGCAATTTCCTCCCCATTTGTCTTGCGAGGCACCGGCATGCATATTTCTCTGGGCACGAAAGCCCTTAGCGCGACCAAAGGCAGCACCCCGGGAGCGCTAATCAAGCAGCGCAGCGGCGCGCTGGTGATCGGCGTAACGCCGAAGGGCTCGCTGGGTAGCGTCGCCAAAGCGATCGACAGCGCCAGCGGTGGCGTTATCGGCAAGTTGCGTAATCGCGGCGATATCAAGGGCACGATCGGTGAGGCGCTGCCGCTGCCGGCACTGTCGGGTATCGGTGCCGAGCGCGTGCTGGTGGTCGGACTCGGCGCCGGCAAAACGCTGAGCGATGTCGAATTCCGCAAACTCGTGCAGGCGGTGATCGGCAATCTCGCCGAACTCAAGGTCGAGGACGCCAGCTGGTGTCTCGAAGGCATAGCCGTCACCGATCGCGATGAAGCCTGGCAACTGACCCAGATCGCCATGATCGCCACCCTGCGCGAGTACCGCTACACCCACACGCTGAGCAAACCGAAACCGGCACTGGCGCTGCGCAAACTCGCACTGCTCAACACCGGCGCCAACGCCACGAAAAAAGCCATCGCCACCGGTATCGCAATCGGCAAAGGCATGAACGCAGCGCGGCACCTCGGCGATCTCCCCGGCAACTTCTGCACGCCGAGCATTCTCGCTGCCGAAGCGCGTGCGCTCGGTCGCCGCAGCAAACAACTCAAGGTCAGCGTGCTGGAAGAAAAAGCCATGCGCGAACTGGGCATGGGGGCGCTGCTGTCCGTCTCCGCCGGGTCCGCGCAACCCGCGAAACTGATCGTGATGCAATACACCGGTGGTAAAAAGGGCGAGCAGCCGCAGGTGCTGGTCGGCAAGGGCGTTACCTTTGACAGCGGCGGTATCAGCATCAAACCCGCCGGCAAAATGGATGAAATGAAATTCGACATGTGCGGCGCCGCCAGCGTTATCGGCACCATGACCGCCCTCGTCGAACTGCAATTGCCGATCAATGTCGTCGGCGTTGTCGCGGCGGCGGAAAACATGCCGAGCGGCAGCGCCACCAAACCGGGCGACGTCGTCAAAAGCATGTCCGGTCAAACCATTGAAATACTCAATACCGATGCCGAAGGCCGCCTCGTGTTGTGCGACGCGCTCACCTATATCGCCCGTTTCAAACCCGCCGCGGTGATCGATATCGCCACCTTGACCGGTGCCTGCGTGGTCGCGCTGGGCGGTCACGCCAGCGGGCTGTTCAGCAACCAGGATGATTTCGCGCTGGAATTGCTGGACGCAGGCCGCGCCGTCGGCGACCGCGCCTGGCAATTGCCGCTGTGGGAGGACTATCAAAAAGGCCTCGACACCAATTTCGCCGACATGGCCAATGTCGCCGGCCCCGGCGGCGGCGCGATCACCGCGGCGTGTTTCCTCGCGCGCTTCACCAAGGATTATCGCTGGGCGCATCTCGACATCGCCGGTACCGCGTGGCTCGAAGGCGCGGCCAAAGGTGCCACCGGTCGCCCGGTGGGATTGCTCACGCAGTATCTGCTGAATGTCGCCGGTCGCTGAGGTGAGCACCTCTAACATCAGTGCACCGCAAATCGATTTTTATATCTCGCCGGCAGCAACCCTGGAGCAGCGTCTGCTGCTCGCCTGCCGGCTCGCCGACAAAGCCTATCGCAGCGGCCATCGCGTTTATCTGCATTGCAGCGATGACGCGCAGGCGCAACAGCTCGATGTTTTACTCTGGCAATTTCAGCCGTCGAGTTTTGTGCCGCACTTACTGACCAATGCCGACGAACCCTTCACTGACGAAAAGGCGGCGCCGGTACAGATCGGCAGCGGAAAAAAAATCTGGGATAACGGCGACGTGTTGATCAATCTCGACAACACTGTTCCCGACAATTTTGCGAATTACGTGCGCGTGCTCGAAGTCGTTGTACAAGACGCGGCGATTTTGGACATCACACGCCAGCACTGGCGTCACT
>JBEVMI010000163.1:0-4065 GCA_040508685.1 Spongiibacteraceae bacterium | reverse complement strand
CGCGGGTGAGGTCAATATGCGCCTTACGCAACTCGAGTCGACTGCGCGAAATTCGCGCAATATCCAGTAAGTCCTCAAGCAGGCGTGCCATGTGCCTTACCTGACGATCGATAATCGTGGCGCTCGATTGTATTGTCGGCGGCGGCACGTTGTGTTCCATCAATATCGCCGCCGCACTACGAATAGGGGCAAGTGGATTACGCAGTTCATGAGCCAGGGTGGCGAGAAATTCATCCTTGCGGCGGTTTGCTTCGCGCAGTGCATCTTCAGCCTGTTTACGCGCTGTTACGTCTTGCATATACACGGACAAACCGCCCTCGACGGCGGGATAAATGCGATGACGGAAATGGCGGCTGCCGCTGGCCACGAAATCCGGTGATTCAACTTCAATCGAAATCCGCGCAAGCGCCGCGCGATGGAGTTCCGCGTGCAGGGGCGTGTTGATAATTTCAGGAAATTCCTCCCACAACACCGTCCCAATCAGCTCGGTGGGGTCACGACTAAAAATGCGGGCCGCTTCGCCGTTAACATAATTAAAATGCCAGCTTTCATCGAATGTAACAAACCCGTCCGTCATACTTTCCAACATGTGAACAAGCCGTTGTTCGGTGATCTGCCGTTCCGCCTCGGCGCGGCGCTGTCGCAATTCCCGCAACCGAATTGCTTGAATACTCCACCCCAGAACGCTAATGAGAATGACAATTTCAATAATCGATCGCAGCGCGGTTCCGAATGCGCTGTCATAAATCCCCGCGCGAGTCCCCTGAATATTCAGCCAGCCTAAAACCAGGGGCACGATAAAGGCGGCTGTGATGACTCGGCGCGCGAGGATGCCGATGCCGCTGTCCTCGCAAAGCGTTTTCATCGGCTCTCGATCGGGATATGTGCTAATGATTCCGACGCCCAGGGCGAGAAGCATCGTCGCTGACTGCGCCGCGATGCCGGATACGCGGGGCAGCATGTACATAACTTTGGCGCCGTACCAATAACCCACGAGCGATAACATACTGATGCCCACCGCCGCGAGCGAAAGGGCTACGCCAAGCGTTTTGCAGGTACCGCTGGCGCGCAAAAAAAGAGCAATGCCGAGCGCCAGAAAGCACAGTGCTGCCGGAGGCCCCATACGGCCTGGCGCGGATGTCGCCAGTGCGCCCGCTGGCTCATCAAACAATAACGTATCGATGCCAACGCTGAAGTTGGTGATGTGTTCTAGCAAAGTGACTCCGCCGATCAGCAGGGTAAACAGCCCCAAACCCTGGCCAACGCGGCGCGAATTTTTAAACGGAAAAACAAGCGTAAGCAGACCGACAGCGGCTGCGGTAATGGCGATGGCCGTGTTGGCTTTGATGGATACCCCCGTGTTCCACCAGTCGGTCAACCGCGGGATCCCGGTTAGCCAACCCGTGAGGGATATCAAACCTCCGATAAAAGCATACGCTGCGGCCATTGCGCCGATATATTGCGGAATTTTCCAGCCTTGGGGCTGAGGGAGTCGCACTGCTGTTGTCATCGGTAAGCCTGAAAATTATTGGAGGCAGATATGGCAGTCTGTTTTGAAGACCGGCCTTGAGTGCGGTCTAATATTTCTTCCTTCATGTTAGCGGTACGCGCGCTGGATAGGGTGTCCAATTACGATATTGCGAGAAAATCACAAGAGGACGGCAGCATAAAAGTCGTGCTCAAGTTGTAACTCGGGTATCAGTCGGGCGAACTCGAAATCCTGTCGCCGGCTAATTCGCGATGGATGATGTTAGGAATTTCCGCGGGTATTTCGCTGGCAAGATAACCGATGCCCCCGTACCGCTCGGCCAATAAATCGCCGATGCGGGCGTGAACATACACGCCCCAGAGGCTTGCCTGGGCGAGTTCGGACCCCCGCGACACCAAACCTGCGATAAGACCGGTTAGGCAATCTCCCGAACCTGAGATGGCTAAACCGCTGTTGCCCCCTTCATGCCTAAATGTTTCGCCGTCCGGTTTTGCGATGATTGTCGTGGGTCCTTTTACGGCAACGATACAGTCCCATTGCTCCGCCATCTTTTGTGCAAGCTCCAACGCTTTATCGACAGCGTCTTCCTTGGATATTTTTTTCAGGTGTGCCACCTCCCCGGCATTGGGCGTGATGAGGAAGGAGCACACTTTATTTTTACTGCGCTTGATATGGTTGATCGCGCAGGCGTCGAGAATGACATTGGCGTAGTTGAGTCCAGCCAGTAACGTTTCGACCAGGATTTGCACGCCGTTCTCGCCCTGCAGACCGGGGCCGATGACTAAAACATCGAAGTGAGTATCAGCAAGAACTTCCAGGGTTGTCGGGTCGATTTCCAATGCACCCTTTGCATTCTCATGCAATGCAATGACACGGGCCTCCGGCACTGCGAGCGCGAGATGGGTGGCGACCCCGGCACTGGTGAGCAGAGTCACTTTGCCCGCACCCGCCCGCAGTGCTGACGTTGCCGTGAGCAGAGCGGAGCCGGGTATTTCGCGCGAGCCGGCGACCAGCAACACATGGCCGCGTTCATTTTTATCTACCGTGTTACCCACGGCGGGTAATGGCATGGTGCGCAGCAGTTGGGCCGTAACGGCGACGGTAGTGATGGGTGGCGACATACGTTTTTCTCATTATGCAGCGGAGGATTCCGGCTCCCTCGGCAATTTGATATCAAGGGTTGGGCGCGGCGGGGACATCCGGCTCAGTCGTGATTGCGGCGCCCTGGTGCAGCAGTGGCGCGACGAAATTTACTTCGCGCAACACCAACGCTCCGTGTTTGGCGGCAGCAGGGTCGTAGCGGTAGGTTGTCATCGCACAATTGGGTACATCGCCGCGTCGATCGATATCGAGAATTGTTTGCTCATCCAGGTTTTCGAGTAGGCAGCGAAAACAATTCACGATGACCTGATGCCCTACAACAAAAACCCGTTCGCCGTGGAAGTCGCGTGTCAATGTGTCAATAACGCTGCGCAGGCGCAAAATCACATCACACCAACTTTCGCCGCCAGGGGGGCGAAAATAGAACTTTCCAACATGGGCGCGTTGCTCCGCCAGCTCGGGAAAACGCTCGCGTATGCCGACGCGCGTATATCGATCCAGAACGCCAAACTCTTTTTCCCGCAGCCGCTCGTCAATCAACAGCGGGCTGTCTGGCGACATCAGGCCGGCATGTTCCTGAATCAGTTCTGCGGTGCGGCGCGCACGCAGGTAAGGCGAACATAAAAAGGCGCTCGGACGCTGATCAGGCGGACGATTCCGAAACCACCGACCCAAGGCGATAGCCTGTTCCTCGCCAACGGAGGACAAAGGCACGTCGGCATCGCGAATGGCGATGTCGATGAGTGGCAACCCAAGTTCCTCGGCACGATCGCGCGCGACATTACCTGCGCTTTGTCCGTGCCGAACGATCCAAAGCGTATCCGGTGCATTTTGCGGATTTTCGGTGTGCATAAATTTCGCGTCTCATCGGCAGCGCATTGAGTCCAATGCGGTCACTCACCCTGCATATATTTGCGCAAGAACTTGCCGGTCCTACTTTCCGGCTCGGCGACAATATCGGCGGGTGGCCCGCTGGCGACAATGCGACCGCCTTCATCGCCGGCTCCCGGCCCTACGTCGATAACCCAATCGCTGGCTGCGATGACACGCAGTTCATGTTCGACCATAACGACGCTGTTGCCGGCCTGCACAAGACCTTGCAGCTGCGCCATCAACTTATCGACATCGGCTGGATGCAGGCCGGTGGTGGGTTCATCCAACACGTAGAGCGTGGTGCCGCGTTGCGTGCGCTGGAGTTCGGTTGCAAGTTTGACGCGCTGTGCTTCCCCGCCCGACAATTCGGTGGCGGGTTGGCCAAGTCGCAGGTAACCCAACCCAATGTCTCGAAGCAAGGTCAGGGGTTTCAGAATACTGTTTTCATGAGCAAAAAATTCACAGGCATCGTCTACCGTCAGGTGGAGTACGTCCGCGATATTTTTCCCCTGCCATAAAATTTTTAATGTGGCGTCGTTATAGCGCGCGCCGCGACAGGTAGGGCAGGGCGCATAAACGCTCGGCAAAAAAAGCAATTCGAC
>JBEVMI010000162.1:0-3772 GCA_040508685.1 Spongiibacteraceae bacterium | reverse complement strand
CGATGCAAAACAGCCGGGTTATTTCGCTTATGCGCTGGATGCTGACGCCGCCGAAAAGCTGTGGGATCTCTCCGAGCAGATTGTCGGGCAGCGTTTCCCCATGTAAACAGCTAACAAACATCACCGCACCGCTGGCGGCACGAATCGCTTCGACGCCAGCGCGTAAATATTCTTCAGGGCGGCTGACAACCGCAACTTTTGCTCTTGCACGTGCAAATTCAACTGCGATGGCGGTACCCGATCCGGTGCCGCCGCCTGTGGTCGTCCCGCTTCGTTTTTATAAATATCGACCGGCTATCGGTGCGCCCGGTGTGAGGATCCTTAAAACGTTAAGCAGCTGACGCGTCGCGCGGCATTGCATCATTAAAAATTCATTTCAGTCCACGCGTGAGCAAAAAATTAGCGTTTTTACCGATGGGAGGTGATAATAGATAATGTATAACTTTTGTGGTGGGCGTCAGACGCAGATCCCCATCCCTTAATACGAGCTGTTGTTATGAACACACTATTTAGTATCACGCTTGACGCCGTTCTCGATGAGCATGCGCGGTCCTATCCCGATCATATCGCGATCGCCGATGGCGATACGCATTTGACTTATCCGCAGTTGCGTGCGCGTGTCGATCAATTGGCGAACGCGCTGGCGCAGGCCGATGTCGGCAGCGGCGATCGCGTGCTGTGGCTGGGCCAAAACAGTTTTCGCGTCCTGGAGCTGATGCTGGCCTGTGCGCGTATCGGCGCCATGGTGTGCCCGGCGAATTGGCGCTCGTCGGCCGCGGAGTTGGCGTTCGTGGTCGATGATCTGGAACCGAAAATTGTGTTCTGGCAGATGGAAGAGGTGGGCGGTGTCATTGCCGACGCGCGCGCGCAAACCGCTTTTCGCGAAGCGCAATGGTTGCAGCATGACTGCATCGCAGCCGATGGTTATGAAGCCTTTATCGCCGGCGGCGCCGCGGTGCCGCGCCCGGCCTCGACCGATGCCGAATTGGCGGTGCTGATGATTTACACCGCGGCGTTTGGTGGCCGTCCGAATGCCGCGATGCTGTCGCACCGCGCGCTGATCTGCCAGAACCAGACAATGGCGCTGGTCACCGGTTTCAATCACCGTTCGGCTTATCTGGTGTCCGGCCCGCTGTTTCATATCGGCACGTTCAAGTTCATGAGCGCGTGTTTTCACAGCGCAGGCAAGAATGTTTTCGTCCGCCGCACCGATCCGCAGACCTTATGCGAAGCCATTTCCGGCGAACGTTGCACCAATGCCTTCCTCGTCACCAAAACCATGCTCGAAATGGCCGAGCTGAACAGCGATGGTCGTTACGACTTGCGTAGTTTGCAGTCGGAGCCGGTGGCGCCCGACTGGGACAATATGGTGACGTTGCTGCCCAAGGTCGATTACCAGCGCGGGATGGGTTACGGACAGACCGAAGTATGCGGATTTGTGATGTGGCAATATTTTGGTGCTGGCAATTCAGTCGGCCGTTACGGTCGTCCGTCGCCGTTTGTGCAGGTGCAGATTATCGATGAAGCCGGCAATGAATTGCCGGTGGGAGAGGTCGGCGAAATCGCCGTGCGTGGCCCGCTGGTGATGAATGGCTACTGGCGCCGGCCAGAATTGAATGCGCAGCGTCAGCGCGGTGGCTGGCATCGCTGCAATGATCTCGGACGCCGCGAGATCGATGGTTCATTTACGTTTATCGGGCCGAAAGTGCAGATGATCAAATCGGGCGTGGAGAATATTTATCCGGCCGAGGTCGAGAATTGCCTGCGCAGTCATCCCGCTGTTGCCGACTGCGGTGTCATCGGTATTCCGGATCCGAAGTGGGTGCAGAGTATCAAGGCCATCGTCGTGCTCCAGCCTGGCGTATCGGCAAACCCTCAGGAAATTATCGAGCACTGCCGCGATCGTATCGCGTCGTACAAAAAACCGCGGTTCGTCGAATTTGCGGAGGCGCTGCCGAAAAATTCGATCGGGTTTACCGACTACAAGGCGCTCGATGCGGCCTATGGCGGGGGCAATTATCCCGGTGGCTTTACGCCGAGCAAGTGACGTGTTGATGCGCGGCATCTGTCGGTCGGTGTCGCGACATTTTTTCAACGGCGGCGACGGCTGGATTTTTTTGGCGGCACGTTCGGGGGTGTGAGATAGGTTCGAACAGTACGCCGGATTGGGCAAATCTCGTGCGCGACCAGAGGTTCGAGCAGATCGTGCCGTTTTCTGCGCAAGCCCTGACTACCCTTGATTGAATGACAAGCGCGGCGCCGAGGTAATGCAAATTTTAGGAATTTATCCCCAAGCCTTTGATAGGATCGTCGGCATCATAGGATACTAGGTTTATTTAGTTATGAGCATCGACATTCACAATCAATCCTTTCCTGATGGCGCTGCATTCGTGCTCGGCGGCAGCGGCGGTCTCGGTCGCGGAATCTGCCTGACATTTGCGCGTTGGGGGGTGCCGGTGGCGTTCACCTATCACGGCAACGCCGCTGCCGCCGCCGAGCTGACTGCTGAAATCAAAGCGATGGGTGTCGAAGCGATTGCCTATCAGCTCAATGCTGGCGATCGCGATGCGGTTTTTCAGACTGTGGAGAAAGCTGCACTCAAATTCGGCGCGCTGCACAGCGTCGTCTATTCCGGTGGGCCCGCGTTCGAGCCGACATTTTTTGCCAAGATCAAACCCGAAGTGTTCAAGGACTGGCTCGATAACGATGTGATGGGCTGTATCAATCTGGCTCAAGCAGCGATTCCGTATTTGCGTAACACCCGCGGTGCATTCGTCACGCTCAGCACCTATCAAAACAATATGGTCGAAGTGCGTGGATCGATTTCTGCCATTTCGAAATCTGCGCTCGATCGCATGATCGCAGCCATCGCTAAAGAAGAAGGGCGTTATGGTGTGCGGGCCAATTCCGTGCGCGCAGGCTGGTTCGCCGTGAAAGGTCCGCTGCAACTGCTCGAAGATATTCCGGGCTTGCGCGAAGAAAAAGCGAAAGCGATTCCGGTCGGTCGACTCGGCTATCCGGAAGAGCTCGGTGAAACCGTGGTGTTCCTGTGCTCGCGTCGCGGTGGATTTATTTCCGGACAGAACATCGTTGCCGATGGCGGCGAATCGCTGTAGTCATTTTTGCGATGACCATTGTCAACTCGGAGAAATAACATCATGACGAAATTGCCTGCCTTTGATTTGCAGCGTTTACTGATTCACGAAGAGTTGCGACAGCTGGTCGCGCGCTATGCCGTCGGCATTGCCAGACGCGATCTCGATGCGGTGGTAAATCTGTTTGTCGAAGATGTACGTGCGGCTCCGGGTCTGGTGGGGCGCCAGCATTTGAAAGCATTTCTGGAAGAAGGGTTTCGCACCACGCCGGTAACCATGTTGATCACTGGCACGCATCAGATCGATGTCGAGAGTGAAAACATTGCTCGTGGCGTGCTGTTTTGCCGCGCTGAAATGGGCGATGCCAGCAACTGGGCGCACCAGCTCATCGTCTACGAAGATACGTATGAACGTCGCGATGATGTGTGGTATTTCCGTATGCGCAAACATCTGCTGGTCTATGGGCAGGATCAGGATCTGCGGCCGCTGTCGCAAGCGCCGGCGAACTGGCCCGAACATCAGGTCGGCGCAGGTACGGCGCCGATGCACTGGGAAAGTTGGCGGAAGTTTTACGGCCGGGGCACGTTGTCATGAGCTCTGCGACGCACGTGAGCAATGATTTGGTTGCGCCGTTATTCACGCCGCTCACCATCGGCAATGTCACGCTGCGCAATCGC
>JBEVMI010000146.1:0-4822 GCA_040508685.1 Spongiibacteraceae bacterium | reverse complement strand
GCGTGCTAAGTATCAGCGGCAAACGCGAGGGCGTGTACGAGGATAAAGACCAGAAACGCTCCGAGCGTTTCTTTGGTAGTTTCCTGCGCGAATTTTCAATGCCGGAAAATGCCGACCTGGATCTTGTGCAGGCCAATAGCAAACACGGCGTGCTGGAGCTGCGCATTCCGAAAAGCACCAAGCCGGAACCGCGCCGCGTTGAGGTCACCATTAATTGATTCGAAGATCAAACGCGACAGCGAAAAAGGGCGGGAATTTCCCGCCCTTTTTCATTGGCGTCCTACAATTCACTGGCGCCAACTGCGGATTGAACGTTTAAGGTGGATGGCATCGTACAATGCCGACCCAGCGCAATCTGCGGTCGGCTGGTATGCGTGGGATAAAACCAAAGCCAAAGAGGTGGTCAGGTGAAGGTGGAATGGCGCAGGGAGTGGGACCTGCTGAGAACGGCGCTGATGTTTCTGACCCGATTGCCGGTCGGCCGCGGGCTTGCGTTCGACAAGGATTTATTGAATGGCGCGGCGCGTTATTTTCCGCTGGTCGGGTTGCTGGTCGGGTTGATCGGCGCGTTGACCTACGGTATCGCGGTGTTGTTGTTTACACCCGCGGTCGCGGTGTTGTTATCGATGGCGGCGACGGTGCTGATTACCGGCGCTTTTCACGAAGATGGTTTCGCCGATGTCTGCGATGGTTTTGGCGGTGGCAGTCGGCGCGAGCAAGTGCTGACCATCATGAAGGATTCGCGGGTCGGCAGCTTTGCCGCGGTCGGTTTATTTTTATTGCTCACGACCAAGTTTTCGGCGCTGGAAGCGCTCGACAATGCGGCATTGGTGGGCACCTCGCTGATGGTCGCACATGCGTTGAGCCGGCTGCTCGCCGTCAGTTATCTCGCCGAATATTCGTATGTCCGCGACGATGACAGCAGCAAGGTCAAACCGCTCGCGACGCAGATGAGCGGCAACGCACTGCGGTTTGCGATGGCGTCGACATTACCTCTGCTGTTATTGATTTCGATATGGCAGGCGCTGACGGTGTGTGTGGTGTTGCTGCTGTGGCGTTATGCGTTCGGTTATTACATGCACAAACGTATCGGCGGTTACACCGGCGATTGTCTGGGTGCTGCGCAGCAAATTGCTGAGGTGTTGATTTATCTGGTGCTGCTGGCGTTGTAACACCAGCAGCCTGCGCGGATTTTTTAATAAAACTTCAGGGCGCGCGATGATGCAGAATGCGCTCCAGAAATTTCCAGCCCGCAGCGGTTTTCACCAGTTTGTCGCTGTAACGCGGCGACGACACCAAAGCCCAGCGACTGCCTTCGGCGCGCAACAGTCCCATATCCACTTCGACGTGTGCGGTGGTCGGTGAGTCGATCGTGATCGCGGCGTTGGCCATCATGTGCCGCAATTTCGGGCCGCTGTGCACCTTGGCAATCCACGCGCGCAGCTCGGCATGGCCGTGCATGCGTTTGGGGCCGCTGACCATCACCCCATCTTCGGTAAACATATTGACCCAGCCCTCGGCGTCGAGGTCATCGGTATATTGGGCATACAGCGCCAATGTTTTGCGGATGTCGCGTTCAGCGACCAGTTCTTCGAGCAGGTCCATGGAAAAGTCCTCGCGGTTGACTGTTATTGTTAATGGTTGTTGCTATTGATAGATGATGACCGAGCGAATCACTTCGCTGCGTTTCATCATCTCGAATCCTTCGTTGATTTGGTCCGGCGTGATGCGATGCGTGACCAGTTCGTCGAGACGCAGCCGATCAGGCAGGCAGATTCGAACGGTAGTCCGCGCGCCACGGCGGCGCGAAGGGTCATGGTCATGATAAGTCTCCGGCTTTTTTGTTGTCTTGGGCTCGCGCCTGCTGGCGACATTTTGTGGCGAATGCCACAACGCACGCAAACGGATTCTTTTCCCCTTGTGCGACATCGAATCACCGCAGTCTGGGATGGCCGACCGGTCGTTATACTGCGTGCCCGGACCGAGAATGACAAAACATGACCGTTGATCTGAATGCAGCCACGCCAGGGCGTGACAACCATTTCAATCTAATCCGTTTCCTGGCGGCGACGCTGGTCCTCTACATCCATTGTTTTCCGCTAACCGGGCGCGCGTGCGCGGAGCCGATGCATGTTTTCGATCTTTCGTTTGGGCAACTCGCGGTTGCCATATTTTTTGTATCGAGCGGTTTTCTGGTCACGGGCAGCCTGCTGCGCAGCCACTCCATCGTGAATTTTTTCCGCGCACGCGTTGTGCGCATTTATCCGGGGCTGATCACCGCGAACCTGTTTTCGGTATTCGTCGTCGGTTTACTGTTCACGTCGCTGCCGGCACACGAATATCTCGCGCGCAGTGAGATTTACACGTATCTGCAACACAACTCCCTGCTGCTGTTTCATTCGTTGCAGTATCGATTGCCGGGTGTGTTCGAGCACAACCATTATCCTCTCGTCGTGAATGGTTCGTTGTGGACATTGCCGCGCGAGGTGAAGCTGTATTTACAACTCGGTTTGATCGGCGGTGCATTGTTGTGGCTGGCGCGCTGGCGTTCCATTCCGCTGCGTGTAGTGCTCATTGTGGTGGTGCTGGGATTCGCATGCGCGGTCATGTTGGCGCCGGGCCAGGTCGAGGGCCATACCTATACGCGCGCCGAGCTTTCGTTGTTATTTTTTTTCGGCGGGTTGACGTACGCGTGGCGCGACCAGATACGCCTCGATTGGCGCATTTCCATGGTGGTGGTCCTGGCAATGGTCGTTACCGCGCTGACTGCGCCATCGGCGCTGCGGTTTGTGCTGATTCCGGCCCTGGTTTGGCTGGTTCCGTTGTTTGCGTACGGGCGTTGTAGACCGCTGTTGGCATTTAATCGCTGCGGTGACTATTCGTACGGTGTTTATATTTATGCATTTCCGGTACAGCAGGCATTGATTGCAGTGAATCCGGACATCAGTGTCGCCGGCTTATTTTGTCAGGCATTTCCCATCGTGCTCGCGCTGGCGATGTTGTCCTGGCATGGCATCGAACAGCCCGCGCTAAGACTGAAGCGGCGCAAAGCCAAAAAGCAGGACATCACCGGAGACGGGATAATCCCGCCCTCCGGTATTTCTCAGTAAGCGGCGCATTAGCGCCTTTTGGTTTGCGCCGCCGCAAAAGCCGCTGCGAATGCATTGTTGCCGGCCGGTGCATCGCGACCGTTTTTGTCGCGGCTGCCATCGTTGCGGCGCGCCTCGTTGCGATTGTGTTTTTCCGCGCTCATGCCTTTGGCTTCGGCCCCGCGTTTTTCGCCCCCTCTCTGTTTACCGGGAACGTCGTCGAGGCGCAGCGACAGCGCGATACGTTTGCGCGGTACATCGACTTCCATCACTTTGGCGCGGACGATATCGCCGGCCTTCACCACTTCGCGCGGGTCTTTGATAAAGGTGTTCGACAGCGCCGAGATGTGCACGAGTCCATCCTGATGCACGCCGATATCGACAAAGGCGCCAAACGCGGTGACGTTGGTGACGGTACCTTCGAGGATCATGCCCGGCTGCAGATCCTTGATTTCCTCGACACCGTCCATAAATGTCGCAGTTTTAAATTCGGGGCGCGGATCGCGACCGGGTTTGTCGAGCTCCTTGATGATGTCGGTGACGGTCGGCAGGCCGAATTTTTCGTCGACGAATTCAAGCGCTTTAACGCTGCGCAAAAATGCGCTGTCGCCGATCAGGCCTTTTACCGAACGCCCATTCTTTTCCGCAATTTTTTCGACGATCACATACGATTCCGGATGCACGGCGGAGCGGTCGAGCGGATTGTCGCTGTCCATCACGCGTAAAAAGCCCGCGGCCTGCTCGAAGGTTTTGTCGCCGAGGCGCGGCACTTTTTTCAAGGCATCGCGATTGCTGAAGGCGCCGTGCTGGTTGCGGAACTCGACGATGTTGGTAGCGAGCGTGGTATTGAGGCCGGACACGCGTGTCAGCAAGGCTGGCGATGCGGTATTCACGTCGACACCGACCGCATTCACGCAATCCTCGATCACGGCATCGAGCGAACGCGCCAGCGCGGTCTGGCTGACATCGTGTTGATACTGGCCGACGCCGATCGATTTCGGTTCGATTTTGACGAGTTCGGCGAGCGGGTCCTGCAAACGTCGTGCAATGGAAATCGCGCCGCGAATCGTCACGTCGAGATCGGGGAATTCTTTCGCCGCATATTCCGAGGCCGAATAAATCGACGCACCGGATTCGTTGACGATGACCTTGGTCAAACCCAGCTCCGGTTTGGCCTTGATGATGTCGAGCACGAAACGTTCGGTTTCGCGGCTGGCGGTACCGTTGCCGATCGCGATCAATTGCACATGGTGTTTTTTGACGAGGTTGATCAATACGGCGGCCGACTCGGCGATTTTATTTTGCGGCGGTGTCGGGAAAATCGCGCAGTGATCGAGCACTTTGCCAGTGGCGTCGACGACGGCGACTTTAACGCCGGTGCGCATGCCGGGGTCGAGGCCGATGGTGGCTTTCGGGCCGGCCGGTGCAGCCAGCAGCAAATCTTTCAGATTGTCGGCGAATACCTTGATGGCTTCGTCTTCACTGCGCTCGCGCAACTGATTCATCAAATCGGTTTCGAGATGCGTGTAGAGTTTGACGCGCCAGGTCCACCGCACCACTTCGGCCAACCATTTATCTGCGGCGCGACTTTGGTCCTTAATGTTCCAATGTTGCGCGACTATGACTTCGCACGGATGCACCAGCGGTTTATCGTCGTCGCCGACTTTGATCGACAGTGTCAGGAAACCTTCGTTGCGGCCGCGGAACATGGCCAGCGCGCGATGCGAGGGCGC
>JBEVMI010000091.1:0-16076 GCA_040508685.1 Spongiibacteraceae bacterium | reverse complement strand
ATAAGATTGTTGGTGTTGTAGCCTTTGTCAGCGAGGTTCGAGCCCCATACACCAACAGTTGTTTCGATGTTAGCGAACTCAAGCTGGAGGCGCGCATTGACGAGACCGATCGCTTCGGTCGACGCTTCCGGTGTCTGATTGAGCGCCTTCGACGCATTGATGTAATAAGAGTCGCGCCACGCATAATTCACGTTGAAGCTCAGGTCGCCAACGCTAAGCGGCTGGGTATAGGTGCCGCCGATCGAGTATTTCCAGCGCGGGGTGTAAATAGACTGCAATCCCTGCGGGAACGATTGGATTTCATCTGCACCGGTAAGCGAGTCGAACTGTGTATCGGTATAGCTGCCCGTTGCCGTGATAACCAGCTCTTCCAACACTTGCGCAGTCACTTCCAGCTCGGCGCCATTGATGACGGCATCAGTCAGGTTGACCACCTGTGTTGAGGTTACGCCAGCGCCGCTGTCGACGAAGATCGTGTTTTGAATGCCTTTGTAGTTGGAGCGGTACATGGCAAAGTTCGAACGCAGACGGTTGTCCCACAATGTCGCTTTCGCACCCAGCTCAAAGTCGGTGACGGTTTCTTCATCAAACGGAATCAGTTCCACCGCTTTTTTGCCGCGCAGGTTTTGACCGCCAGCACGATAGCCGTTGCTGCTCTTTGCGTAGAGCATGACGTCATCGGTCATCTGCCAGTCAATACCGGCAGTCCACGAGATGTGCTTGTATTTGTGTGACTGATCAGAAGTACAGCTTGCGATGTCGACACCGGGCGTACCGGCGGTAAAGTTGCAGAGGCCGGGTTGCGGGTAGGTGGGCGCGAGACTGGTGTAGTTGTGAGAAATCAGCGCCTTCTCATCCATTGTCCAACGCAGACCGCCAGTCAGGCTGACAGTATCGGTGAGGTGATAGGTCGCCTGGCCGTAGGCCGATTTGCTTTTGTTTTCGCCATTGGCGTTGTACGGCGCAGAGGCTGCACCGCCGGGAAAGGTGGCCGAACCGAGCGCGGTCTGTCCGGAATCTTCGTAGCCAATTTCGCGGAAACCATACAGACCGGTTACCCAGTCCAGTGCGTCAAAGCTGGAACCGGTCAACTGCAATTCCAGGCTGTCCTGCTCGGCTCCAAAGCGTTGCGTTGTCGCGACGATCGGCAGATTGGTGCCATCGACATCAAAGTTGTATGCACCATCCATGCGGCGGTGTGCATAAACGGCTTTGGCAACGATGTCGTTGTCAAACGTATAGGTTGCCGCGAGGGAGCCACCCTTGCTGAGGTTGGTCGCATAGGGGTCAACGTTCGAAACAGCTTTGTAGGGGCTGTTGGATGAGCGGACGTAGTTGGAGTAATTTCTTGCCGCAGGGAACGGGCCCGGTGCAGCGATGGCAATCGGGTCACCCGAAAGGTCGCCGCGACGGTTGTAGGTCAGCGCGCCGTTGGTATCGATGTCGGAGTAATCGAAGTTCAATTCGAATTCGAGTTTGTCGGTAGCGCTCAATACGAAGTCCACGCGCGCGGAGCCGGTGTCCTTGTTATCGGTATCGACTTTTTTGACGATGTTATCGGTACCGGGTGCAATTACGCTGACTTCCGAGTAGCCATCGCGTTTGTTCATCAAGCCGGCAACGCGCATGGCCAGCCGATCTTCAATCAGCGGAATATTTACGCCTCCTTCGACTTTCTTGGCGTTGTAATTACCAAACCCCGCGCGGACGTAACCGCCGAGGGGTGCGCTGACTTCCGCTTTTGTGGTGATGATTTTCAAGGCACCGCCGGTCGTGTTGCGACCGTACAGAGTCCCCTGCGGACCTTTTAGAATTTCGACGCGTTGGACGTCATACAGATCCAGGAGCGCGCCCGGTGAGCGACCAAGATAGACCTCGTCCAAGTAAATGCCGACCGATGGATCGACGGTAAAAATAGTGTCGTTCTGTACCTGTCCACGCAGTGACACGCGAGCGGCGGTCGGGTTGGCGGTTGCATTCGTAACGGTCAGGCTGGGTGTCGAGTTGCTGATGTCTTTGACGTTGGTCGTGGATGATTTCAGCAGGTCGTCGGCCGTAAGCGATGTGATGGCGACCGGAATTACCTGGATGTTCTCTTCCGTTTTGCGCGCGGTAACAATCACTTCTTCGAGCGAAATATGCCCCTCGGACTGTGCGTAAGCGATGGACGGCGCGGCGATAACGGCACCCACGGCCCATGCCACATATTTAACTGCAAACTTCATTGGTATCTCCCAGATGCTGGTTCGTACTGACGTTGAGCGATTCGGAACGGAGCATTGATACAGGATGCTCTACAGCGTTTCACTCTCTGTGGTTTTTATTTCATGCGTGTGCCCGAATACAGTGCGTGCATGCAGGATGCTGATTTTCACGTGAATAGCTGCAAAATTATGCATTTTTGGTAAGCAGACAGCGCTATACAGACCGGCTAAGAGCACACAGCCGGAGAGATAGTAAACCGTGGTTTGCATGTGAGACAAGAATGAATTTTATGTATCAGTTATTTAAGTTGTAAGAGGTATCTTTATTGCTGGCAGGCGAGCATTCAGGAGGTCGTGAGGGTAATTGAAAGGCCTCTAGATGGAGCTTTGATTGATCGCAGGGAGCGCGGAATTTAGACGCGCATCTCCTCGCTTGATCAAGCGGAACTAAGGGGTTTATTCCCCATCGGGGCGCGTTATCCGAAAAGTTTCAACAGTTGAAGCGGTTCGGCAGCTCTCGGATCGCGGCTATCAACATCAGATGTGGCCGCGTGACCTGTAAGCCTGTGGGATAGGAGGCGTCGCTGGACGTGTTTGGAAAGCGCGGGTAAGTTGCAGGCACAAAATCAGAAGATTTAGTGACCTTAAATGCCCAAACCGAGTTCAAAGACTTCGTCCCCAGAAAAACTACCAACGGCAGTTGTTTCGGTCCGTGAAAGTAATAGCAAGCAGCGCATTCTCGATGCCGCTGTTCGCTGTGTTGAGCGGCGTGGCCTGATGGATGTGACTATCGATGACATTGTTGTCGAGTCCGGTGTCTCGCGGGCGACGGTATATAGGCGCTATCCCAATCGCGAATTGCTGTTGGCCGACTTGGTGGAAAGTTACTTCGCGCCATTTGAAGCCGATGGCGGACGTATCATGTCGAGCTCAGCTAGTTTTTCGGATCGCATGGAGCAGATTTTTATCTGGTCCATGACAGGCCTATTTACCCGGCCCTGGTTGGCAGCGATGTTCAGCGAGGGCATGTCTGCCGAAAAGCTTGCTCTCTTCAATTCCATGTACGGAAATCGGGTACACATGTCACTGCGTCCGCATCTGGAGCGGGCGAAAAAAAATGGCGAACTGCGAAACGAATTGGATTCTAAGGAGTTGATTGATTGGTTTCTGCGGGAAATGTTGTTGGCTTTTATTCTCGGTGAGAAAGATAAAAAATTGTTGTCGCATAAATTTCGCCAATATCTGCTGCCTGTATTGGTGCCGGATGCGAAGATGCAAGCAGAATCCGCTAATATCATTGATCGTGTTTCCCAGCTTGAGGAAACAACAAAAGCAATTGTACAAACATTGGAAAGTATCAGACCCAAGCGCACCAAGTAAGAGATTAACGTGTCGCTAGGTTGGGCTGCAGCCGGTCGGTTAAACCATGGAGGGCTGAAAGAAGCTCTATGGAAGTGGAGCCCGGCATGATCGCGGCGAAGTTGTGTGCTCCGGTGTTTTTGCTCCGAGGGTGGAGACAGACTCTCGACTTCTGGCTAGCGTTCGCGACGACCTATTGTCCTCCTCGGCAATCATGGAGTTTGAGGAGTTGGTCGAGAATATCTTGCGGAACCGCAACGACGGTGTGGAGGATGAGCTTAAATCCTCGCACTCGCGTCTTCAGCAGATTGACAAAGAAATTGCGCGTCTCGTAGATGCAATTACGGAGATTGGTATTTCAGCGGCGCTGAGAGTGCGATAGGCCGCCATTGAGGAAGAGCGGGGTCGGCTCATTAATGTCCCTCCCTCTTCTCGACAGTCGGTACCTAAAATGGGGGAGACGTCGCTCTTGCTCTATGGTCTAGCCTTTTGCTGCATTAATCCTTATTCGGCTATCTTTAATCAGCGATTTAGTTGTGCCTGAAATTTCTATCGCAGGCATTCCCGATGATGTGGCAGTAATTCTGGCGGGCGGGCTAGTACATGCGGTTAGTATGGCTGTAAAAATGAGAACAAAAAAAGATCGCATTACCTCTGACCCCCTGTCGATTATTAGCTTTCGCCGACCCTATCACCGATTTGTTTATTCGGGAATCGGGAGATATTGATTGCCTGCACTACAAGAGGTTGTCATGGAGATTCGCCCGTTAGTCTTTGGGGTAAGGCTGCTGGTAGCGCCATTCAACGAGGAGGTGATGCTTACAGCACCAGGCCGTGTTGGCCAGAAGCGGTTACATATAGGTTACATGTGCGAAAAAACAAAAAGGCCAGCTTTTTAAGGCTGGCCTAAGTGTTTGATGTAAGTGGTAGCGGGGGCCAGATTTGAACTGACGACCTTCGGGTTATGAGCCCGACGAGCTACCAGGCTGCTCCACCCCGCACCGAAACCGCCTTGAATCTGGTCGTTTCAAGGCAGGCGCGCATAATACGGTCGGTCCTTTAGATCGTCAAGCAAATCATAAAATTTTTCCTGTATTGAAGTGCGTCATCATGGATGACGGGGGCGCGCTGATCCGGTAACGTTCAGCGCCTGTTTTTCTGCTTTTATATCTCCGTTTATGCATCCACGTTTTCCGACCCGGTCGCGGTGTGTGGTGGCGGATGCGTTTGTATCGTCGTTTCCATACAGATAGTGGGACACCTGCCAGGTGCAATGAATAAATGACTGACCAGTTTGCCGATATTCGTCCCTATAACGATAACGAAGTGTCTCCGGTGCTGGAGCGGTTACTTGACGACGATGAGTTTGTGCTGACGCTCGGCCGCCTGCGTTTGCCGCAGAACGCCGCGCGTTTCCCGCGCGTCGTACGACTGCTGGTGCGCTGGATTTTGCGACGCGAGTTGCGTGGCGTCAGTGACGTGCGCAGCCTGCAGCATGTGGTCAAAAAATATATGGACCGCATGATCGAAGGTTCCACCGATCAGTTCACGGTGTCGGGACTCGATCAGTTGTCGCCGCAACAACCCTCTTTATTTATGAGCAATCACCGCGACATCGCGCTGGATCCGGCCTTCGTGAATTACGCGCTGTATCACAACGGCCACGAAACCGTGCGTATTGCTATCGGCGACAATCTGCTGTCGAAGCCATTCGTTGCCGACCTGATGCGCTTGAATAAAAGTTTTATCGTCAGACGTTCGGCGAAAGGGCCGCGGCAGATTCTGGCGGCCTACAAACAATTGTCGGCTTATATCCGTCACTCGCTGCAGGTCGATCGCAACCCGATCTGGATCGCACAGCGTGAAGGTCGCGCCAAAGATGGGCTCGATCGCACCGAGCCGGCGATTATCAAGATGTTGACGATAAGTCAGGACAAGGCGGCGGAGTCGTTCAGCGATTTCGTCAATGGTCTGCATATCGTGCCGGTGTCAATCTCGTATGAGTTTGATCCCTGCGACGCGGCGAAAGCGCGCGAGCTGTATGAGCGCGCAACGCAGGGTTCTTATCAGAAAGAAGAACACGAAGATTTGCGCAGCATCGCGCTTGGTATCAGTGGCGCCAAGGGCGATGTACACGTCAGCTTCGGCACGCCGATCAGCGGCGAGTTCGAATCGCCCGATGCCGTCGCGGCAATGGTCGATCAGCAGGTCATCGATCTTTATGTATTGCATCCCACCAATTTTTTTGCGTATCGCGAATTGCATGGCTCCTTTCCCGCATTACCGTGCGGTCCAGAGCGAAAACTTTTCGATGTAAATACCTATGCAGATGTCGGTGTCGTCTTCAACGCGCGTATCGCCGCCATGCCGGCGGAACATCGTGCGCAGGCGTTGGCCATTTACGCCAATCCGATCGTCAGCAAACTGGAACTCTAACCCTGCATGTTGACCGACGAGCTTAAGCAAACGATTCAGCATGCCTACCGCCGCTGGCTGGAGGCCAAGGGTTTGAAGGCGCGTTACGGTCAGCGTTTGATGGTGGCTGAAGTGGCGCGGACGCTGGCCGAAGCCGGCGGTGAGAACGTCGCGCTGGCGGCGGTGGAGGCGGGCACCGGTACCGGCAAGACCATGGCTTACAGCGTGGCTGCAATTCCGGTGGCGCAGGCGCTGGAAAAAACGCTGGTGATCGCGACTGCCACCGTCGCGTTGCAGGAGCAGATTGTCTACAAGGATCTGCCCGATCTGATGACTCACAGCGGCCTCGTTTTTACTTACGCGCTGGCTAAAGGTCGCAGCCGTTATCTGTGTTTGGCCAAACTCGATAACTCATTGGCGTCGGCGGATAACAATCCTGCGTTGGCGTTGTATCCCGATGAAATCGCAGCGCAGCCCGATCGTGCGATGCAGGAAATAATGCAGGAGCTGCTCGACGAATTGGGCAGTGGTGCCTGGGACGGCGATCGCGATCACTGGCCGCGGCAAATTCCCGATGTGTTGTGGCAACGCATCACCACCGATCACGCGCAATGTACCGGGCGGCGCTGCCCACACGTACGCCAATGCAGTTTCTTCAAAGCGCGCGATGCGATCGATAAAGTCGATGTCATCATCACCAATCACGATCTGGTGTTAGCCGATCTAGCGCTGGGCGGTGGTGCGATCCTGCCCGATCCCGCCGACTGCATTTATATTTTTGACGAAGGCCATCACCTGCCGGATAAAGCCCGCGACCATTTTGCCGCGGCCAGTCGTTTACGCAGCACCGATAAATGGCTGGAGCAAAGCATCAAGCTATTGGCATCGGCGGCTGGCGATATCGGTACTGCCAGCGGCGCCGATCGCCAGCTGGAAGTGATGCCGGGAATTATTTTTGAGTTGCGGCAAGCACTCGCATTATTGCGACCGCAGATCGAAAGTCTCGCCGATCATCGCAGCGATGAGTTCAGCGATCATTACCGTTTCGAAAATGGACTGGTGCCGGAGGAGATTCGCGAAGTCGCGAATACTCTGCGCAGCGGATTCGAGGAATTATGCGAGCGCCTCGGCCGTGTTGCTGCGATTGTCGAGGCCGCGCTGGATAAAGGCGACAACGGCATCAGTCGCACGACGGCAGAGCGCTGGTATCCAGTGGTATCGCTGTTGCGTGCGCGTGCCGAAAACAACCGTGAATTGTTTTTTTATTTTGCACGCGACGCCGCCGACGAATCGCCCCCGCGCGCGCGCTGGATTGCCTTCATCGAAAATCAGGGTGGCCAGCTCGACTTCGAATTAAATTGCAGCCCGATTCTTGCGGCCGGTGCGCTCGCCAAAAGTTTGTGGTCGCGCTGCGCGGGGGCGCTGGTAACTTCAGCCACGCTGACTGCGCTCGGCAAATTCGATCGTTATAAAATGCGCTCGGGAATGCCGGATGAAACCAATTGGGCGATGGTGCCGAGCCCGTTCAACTACGCGGAAGCGGGACTGCTGTCGGTGCCGCCGATGACTGCCGACCCGACCAATCCCGAACAGCATACGGCGATGCTGATCGAGATGTTGCCGGAATTGTTGAATCCCGCTGAAGGCAGTCTGGTGTTGTTCGCGTCGCGGCGACAAATGAATGATGTTTATGCGGCACTTGCGCCGGAGTGGCGCGAGCGGATCCTGTCACAGGATTCGCTCGGTAAACACGAACTGCTGACACGGCATCGCGCATGTATCGACGGTGGCGCCGGCTCGGTGATTTTCGGGCTCGCCAGCTTTGCGGAAGGCGTCGATCTGCCGGGCAATTATTGTAAACACGTCATCATCGCTAAAATTCCGTTCGCGGTGCCGGATGCCCCGGTCGAAGCCGCACTGGCGGAATGGATCGAAGCGCGCGGCGGCAATGCGTTTATGGAAGTGGCGGTGCCGGATGCGGCATTAAAGCTGGTACAGGCGAGCGGGCGTCTGTTGCGTACCGAGTCCGACAGCGGTCGCATTACCCTGCTCGACAAACGTATCGTCAGTCGTCGCTACGGTCGCGCGATACTCGATTCACTGCCGCCGTTCCGTCGCGAAATCGCACGTTGATAACGGGGGAAATGATGAGTGTGTATATCGAAATCGCTTCGACGTTGATGGACCTTGAAGCTGAGCTGCGCCGGATCGGTCAATGGGACGCGGAGCCGCCGTCGCCGACTGCGTTGGCCAGTGTCGAGCCATTCTGCGTGGATACGATGACGCTGGCGCAGTGGCTGCAGTTTATTTTTATTCCGCGCATGTATGCGCTAGCCGAAGCGCAGCAATTGCCGCCCGGTCGCTGTGAAATTCAGCCCATGGCCGAAGAGTATTTTAATGGCAGCAAGCTCGATGGATTGCCGCTGCTGCGCCATATCGCGCGGCTCGATGCCTTGATCAACAGCGAAAAATAATTTATTCGATATCGTCGCCGCGGCGCAGCCACAACTCCGGCGCGTCGTCCGCGCTGAAGCGCAACATCACTTCGATCGGCGCGCAGCACACCGCACAGTCCTCGATGTAATCGCCGGCGCCCTGACTGAGGTCGAGCAGCATTGTGAACGGTGCGCCGCAATACGGGCAGCTGACGTCGACTTCTTCGAGTGCATTCATGTGGCAATTACCACCAGTAGCGGTTCCAGTTGTCGGGGTTGGCCCAATAGCGGGGATTGTTCCAGCTGCGCACGCGGTTGTAGGTGGCGAGATCATAGCCATAGAGCGTGAGTGCGCAGCCGTCTATAGCGAAGCGTTCGACGCGTTGCATGGCCAGGCCGAACCAGTCGGTGTCGTGCCAGCGCGGGTCGTCGCCGATCAATACATAGATGTGTTCGGTGTGCACATTGCGCAGGCGGCCGATCACCTGTTCGCCGCTGCCCTTGTCGAGGGTTTCGATCATGCCGATTACCAGCGCCATGTCGACGCGCCCCAATGGCTCCAGCGCCGCCAGCGGCTCGGCTGTGATCGCGATGGTTTCACCAGCGTGAGGCTGACACCACTGTTTCCATTCGGCGTGTGGGTCGGGGCTGAGCAGTAACAGTGATTGCGGCTGGTGGGTTTCCAGCAGGTCGGCGATGACATGGCGCGGATCGCGCGACATTCTGTGGACCGTCAGCTCGGTGGTGATTGCAGCAGGGTTTCGTCGACCGCCATCACCATCCGCACCAGATGCGCCAGCGAATTTGCGCCGAGTTTTTCCATCACGCGAGCGCGATGGATTTCGACGGTGCGCTGACTGATATTGAGATCGATCGCGATGACTTTGTTGGCTTTGCCCTCCACCATCAGACGCAGCACTTCGAGTTCGCGCGGAGTCAGGCTGCTGAGGCGGGCGGCAATATCCTGCCGGCTTTGCAAGCTCTGGCGGTTATCCCTGTCGAGGCGGAAAGCGCGTTCGATTTTTTCGAGTAGCTCCTGCTCGCGATAGGGTTTCTGTACGAAATCGACGGCACCCTGCTGCATGGCTTCGACCGCCATCGGCACATCGCCGTGACCAGTGACGAAAATAATTGGCAGGATGGAGTTGCGTTCGTTGAGCCGGCGTTGCAATTCCATGCCGTTCATTCCCGGCATGCGGATGTCGAGCACCAGGCATCCCGCCATATCGGCGTTCCAGCCATCGATAAAGCGTGTGGCAGACTCGTAAACCGCGACCCGGTAGCCGATCGATTCCAGCACCAGCTGCAGCGATTCGCGCACCGCCTCATCGTCCTCGACAATGTATACGCGCGCCGTATCCTGATTCATTGCGATCTCCCTCTCATGAAATGGCGGACAATTTGCCGATGGCCGCGTGCTGCGGGATGGTGGGAAGGGCCGGCAACCGCGGGCGCCGCCTGATCGTTACATCTGATTGTCGCCGCGACCGCCGATGCGTAAATGTACGTATGGCACGGCTGCGGCCCACTGGCTAGTCTCACGAGCAGGGGAGTCGGCTTGATGCCGCTCATTCGCTCAAGAAAAATAAACCATATCCCACCGACTTGCCACAGATTCGGCCGTTTGCTGCGTCTTGGTCATGATTTGTTTTTTTGCGCAGCACTGGATGGATACATGGCACGCAAACCCATCACCGACACATTGTTGGCGCCCAACCGCAAATACAGCATTACGCGCCTGTACTGGGCTGGTCTGATACTGCTGGCCGCGGTACCCATGCTCGTACTTGGCTACTTTTGGGTAGCTGATCAGTACGGTACGTTCCGTGAGCAGAGTGCCTCTCTGCGCCAGTCCTATCTGGACTCACGCGAGCTGTACCTGCGCCGCGAAGCTGGGGAAGTGCTCGATTACATCGAATTCAAAAGCGGTGAGATCGACCAGCGTCTGCGCAGCGACCTGCAGGACGTCGTCAATACGGCGCTGCTGGCGTTAACACCTGATAGTGCTGCAGCAGCGGCTGCCGATCTCGCACAGCAGCGCGAGCGCGCGCGCAAGCTCATGAAAAAGGTCAGCTTCGGCGGCGGTGGCGACCATTTGTTCATGCTTGATGCGGACGGCGTAGTGATGCTGATGCCAACCGACCCGAAAGCGACTGGCCGCGCGGCCGACAGCTTGCGCGATGCGGCCGGCGCACCCTATCTGCTGACAGCACTTTCGCAGGCGCGTTTGCAGGGCGAAGGTTTCGTCGCGGCCTGGTTACCGAAACCGTTGGCTGCGCGCAACCCTTCGCAGACCGCGTATAGCACGCAGGTGTATTTGCGATTTTTCCCCGCACTAAATCTGTATATCGGCGCGATCGGTTACGTCGAAGACCGGGTGTTGGCGACACAGCAGGAAGTGCTCGCGCGTTTTCGTGCGGCCGCTACCGATGACCTGCTGTTATCGATCGTCGATTATGACGGCAATGTTATTTTGGCTTCGCAGGACGGCATCGGGGAGGGTGCATCCGTCAATGGTTTACGCGATGCCGACGGACAAGTGATTGCATCGCAATTGCGCGCCGCCATCGATCGTCCTGACGGCGTGCTGATCCGTTCGCGCTGGCAGGATAAAACGGAAAAACGGGAGGCCGACAGCTATCTGCAAATCAATTACGTGCGGGCCTATCGCAACTGGCGCTGGATTGTTGCGACGGGTTTTGCGTTGCACGAACTCGACGCCATGATCGAAAAGCAGCGCGAAGAAATGAAGCGACGCGTGCAACAGCGCATTGCATATGTCGGTCTCGCAATTGTCGTGTTGTTGCTGCTGGCGACGTTATTTGCCCAGCGCCTCGCTACCAAAACCCGGCTGGCTCTACGTCAATTCAATCACCATTTCGAAGAATCCAATCGCGGCAATACCCGCATCGATGTCGAGCAGTTGCCGCTGCTTGAATTCGAGCAGCTCGCGATCGATGCGAATCGCATGCTGGACTATCGCGTCGGCATAGAACGGGAGCTGGTGGCGGCGCGAATTGCTGCCGAAAGTGCCAATCAGGCCAAGAGCCAGTTTCTATCGACCATGAGTCACGAGTTGCGCACGCCACTTAACGGTGTGCTTGGCTATGCCCAGATTTTGATGCGCGACCCCAAGCTGACGCCGGACCAGCACCGCCATCTCTCGGCGATTGCCAGTTGCGGGCAGCATCTACTGACGCTGATCAATGACGTACTCGATCTGGCAAAAATCGAAAGTGGCGCGCTCGAAATTCAATCCGGGAGTTGCAATCTTTATCAGTTATTACAGACTGTCAGCGATATTGTGCGTGGCAAGGCCGAAGCCAAAGGTTTGAGCTTCCGGCTCGAAATTGCGCCGCAATTGCCCGAGCACGCATGGCTGGATGAAGTCAAATTGCGACAGGTTCTGATCAACCTGCTCGGCAACGCAGTGAAATTCACTGACAGCGGCAGCCTGATCTTATCGGCGCAGACTGATAAAACCGGCGCGCAATTGGAGTTCGCGGTAACCGATACCGGCATCGGCATTGCGCGCAATCGTTTGCAGGAGATTTTTCAGCCATTCCGGCAAGCGCATGCGCATGGGGGCGGCAATGGGCTCGGCCTCGCGATCAGCGAACGTGTCAGTGCGGCGATGGGCGGACATCTACAGGTCGAGAGTGCGCTCGGCGCCGGCAGTTGTTTTAAGCTGACACTGCCGTATGTGCAGGCGACCGCTTCAGCACGCGATAGTGCGCCAGCGCTGCCGGGAGGGCAGGTGCTGGAGTTGCCTTCCACGCCGCTGCGGGTGATGGTGGTAGATGACAACGCGGCTAATCGTATGGTGTTGGCTGGGTTGTTGCGCAGTCTGGGCTGTGAAATCGCCGAAGCCGAAAACGGCCTGGAGGCGCTGGCAAAATTACGTACGCAGCCACTGCCGCTGGTGTTCATGGATGTGCGCATGGCGCTGATGGACGGCATTGAAGCGACCCGTCGCATCAAGCAGGATCCGGAACTCAGCCATATTGTCGTGATTGCAGTGTCTGCCAGCGTGTTTCCGGAGGTGGTTGAGCAGATGCGCATTGCAGGTTGCGATGATTTCATCAACAAGCCCGTGAAATTTTCGGAGCTGGCCGTCAAATTGTCGCAGCATCTCGGGCTGCCGTTGCGCGTTGGCCCGCAGCCAGCAGTCCCCGCGTCCCTGTTGGGTGGCGAGGTATTGCCGCCCGATCTGCAGCAGGTGTTGCGCGCTGCAATTGCCGAAGGCGATCTGGAGGCGATGTACGACGCTTTGCAGTTTGCCGAACGCGATGGCCATTTACCGATAGAGCTGGTACAGCGCCTGCGCACGCTGCTGGATAATTTCGATATCGAAACTGTGCGCGATTTACTCGCGCCGACAATGGAAGCTCTGTAAAAATTCCGCTCATTACTTTTGACTGACAGAGCTTTTTGCCAACGCAACTTTTGGTTAACAGAACTTTCGGTTTACAAAAACCCGCGAGATTTTTTGCGGTTCGCGAAACAGGATGTCGTGTGGACAATGTCAATGAATATGGCGGCGAGCAGATTTTGCTGGTCGACGATAACCCCATCAATCTGCAGATTTTATACAAGACGTTGCAGGGCAGCGGGTATCGGCTGCTGGTTGCCAAGAGCGGTGAAGCGGCGCTGGAAATCGCGGCGCGCGTGCGACTGTCTCTGGTGCTGCTCGATATCATGATGCCCGGCATCGACGGCTTCGAGGTCTGCCGCACGCTTAAGCAAGATCCGCGTACGCAGGATGTCGCGGTGATTTTTTTATCGGCACTCGACGACAGCGTGGCCAAGGTGCGCGGATTTGCGATGGGGGGCGTCGACTATATTGCGAAGCCATTTCAGGCTGATGAAGTGGTCGCACGCGTGCGTACTCACGTCAAGATTCACCGCCTCGAATCGCAGCTGGCGCGCCGCAACAGCGAGCTCGAAGAAGAAAATCAGAAAATTCTCAACGCCGTTGACGAGGGCATCATTGGCCTCGACCACGACGGCCGCATCACGTTGATCAATCCCGCAGCCTCTGCGATTTCGGGCTGGTCTGCAGGCGATGTCATTGGCGAACGCATCCACTCGCTCGGATTATTTGAGGCGGATCGCGCTAGCAGTCACAGCGAGCAGCACACGCCTGCGTTTCAGGCCTATCGGCTGGGGCAGACGGTGCGCCGCGATCAGGACTGGATTTATCGACACGACGGTAAAGCCATTCCCGTTTCGCTGACGTGCTCGCCGCGCAAGGAGGGCGGTGCTGTGGTGATATTTCGCGACATCAGCGAATGGCTGGATAGCGAAGAGATTTTGCGCCACACGCGCGAAGAGCTGGAGAGTCAGCGCCAGCATCTGGCGCATATCGAGCGGCTCAGTACGTCGGTCGAGATGGCGGCGGGTATTGCCCATGAAGTGAATCAGCCGCTGACTGCGGTAGTGAATTATTCCCGCGTTGGTAAACGCATGGTCGAGCGCGACGTGATTGACCGTCAGGCGCTGGCCGAAGTACTCGATAAACTCGATCGACAGGCCGTGCGCGCGGCAGATGTGATTCAGCGGCTGCGCAGCTATGTGAAAAAACCCGATGCCGGACGTGAGCGCGTCGATATCGAATTATTGATGCAGGATGTGATCGCACTGGCGGAGGTGGATTCGCGCATGGCCGATGTTGCAATCCATTTCGAGTGCCAGCACGAGCTGCCGCCGGTGGTTGTTGACGTCGTGCAGATTCAGCAGGTCGCACTCAACCTGATTCGCAACGCGATGGAGGCAGTAGCGAAAACGCCGAGTCGTGAATTTGGAGTGGTGTTGCAGACGGATATGGAAGATGGCTGGGTGTGTTTCCGCGTCAGCGATCGCGGCCCGGGTCTCAGCGCCGAAACCGAAGCGAATTTATTTCACCCGTTTTTCAGCACTAAGGTTGGGGGTATGGGAGTGGGATTGTCGATTTGCCAGAATATCGTGCAGGCGCACGGAGGCGAAATTGGTTATCGCAAAAACGACACAGGCGGCGCGACGTTTTACTGTCGATTGCCGCCTGCGGATTAACTTTTGTCAGGTTAAAAAGGTGATGCCGGCTGCCGCTCAGCGGTCATTGACCGCGGGCTGCTGCCCAATTTCCTCTTGGATGCGTCGATACACTTCTTCGCGATGCACGCTGACTTCTTTCGGAGCTGCAATGCCCAATCGCACCTGATTGCCGCTGATCCCTAGAACAGTGATTTTGATTTCGTCACCGATGATGAGCGTTTCGCCGAGGCGTCTGGATAATACCAACATGCTTTCGATCCTCCCGAATAATTCCATGATCGAGACACAGTTTAGGTGGCGGTGGACGCCGGCGATATTCGCGCATTTACCTATGCTGCTACGATCTTGTGCTTACACTACGTACCTTCCTGCGATGAGCTTCCTGCCCAACAGTTCCGATACAGAAAAGCTAGGGGCATTGTAGGGATTCGATGAGTGACTCAGTAGTAGGTATTACTACGTACCACAGCACGCATCGTTGTCCCCTGTAGTTGGTGCAGGCGCTCGACGCGCTGATTGCGGGTTGTTGAGGAGAGGTTATGAATTTATGGGAAGGCGACACATGAACGCAGTAAATACCCAATCACGGCCGCAGCGCCGCTGGCTGGCAGCGGTGCTGGCTGCACTGTATACCTTGGTATCACAGGCGGCCCCGCCGGCGCTGCAGGTTGGAACTGCGGCAGATTACCAGCCGCTGACTTATGTGAAAGACGGTACAGTCGTGGGCATGGAAGCCGATTTTGCGCGGTTGCTCGGTGCCCAGCTCGGCAAGACGCTACAGTTCAGGATTATGCCTGCCGCAGAATTATTGCCGGCTCTGGAAAAGGGCGAAATCGATTTGGTGATGTCGGGCTGGCGTATCACTCCGGAGCGCGAGCAGCGCGTTTTGTTTGCCGACTCGTATCTGCGGGTGGGATTGATGGCGATTATCCGCACTGACGATGTCATGCGCTTTCACAATCCGGCGATGCTGTTGCGAGGCGGCTATAAAGCCGCGGCCATCTCCGACAGCACAGCGACAGCTTTTATTGCGAGCAGTCTCAGCAAGGTTACGGTGGTCCCGGTTGCGAATGCGCAGGGTGGCCTGCAGGCGCTGCAGGAAAAGCGTGCCGATGTGTTTATCGACGATGCCGCCTCCAGCTGGATTATTGCGACTGATCCGCGTTATGGCTCGTTGATGAGCCTGGGGCGTCTGCTCACCGAGGAGCCGGTGGCTTGGGCGGTGAACAAAAGCCGCCCGGAGCTGCGCGATCAGCTCAACCGTGCGCTGCAAACCCTGAGACAGACCGGGGTGCTGGAGCACGTCTACAATCGCTGGATTCCGATGGAGAGTAGCGCGCCCTGATGCCGGCGGGCTTAAGGCTCGATGGTGATGGGGGTGCCAACGTCGATGGCTTCCCACAGAATTTCCATATCTGCGTTCGCCACAGCAATGCAGCCATTGGTCCAGTTGAAGTAGCTGGCGTCCTCGCTGATAAGTGCATCGACTTCCGGCTGTCCGTGAATCATGATCTGGCCGCCGGGGTGTAATCCGGCGCGGGCCGAGCGCTCACGATCTGCCGCATTCGGGTAGGAAATATGAATGGATTTGTAAAACCGGCTGGGCGATTTTTTATAGTCGAGAATATAG
>JBEVMI010000085.1:0-9753 GCA_040508685.1 Spongiibacteraceae bacterium | reverse complement strand
AGGACCGCTGAATGAGTATTGAAGAAAAACTCCCTGGTTGCGCCCCAGTGATTATCGGGCTGCCGGCGGTCAATGCATAAACCGAATCAGTAACAGCAGCAATACCAACAAACAAAACGCCCAACGATATGCTCTGCCATCCGCTCCCCACCGACTCTTAAAAAAGGCCGTCAGCAACGGCCATGGGAGCAATATGTTGTTCATCCCACGATAATACCCGTCGCGCGCAAGGTCTCCATCTCGCTATCGCCGATGCCCAACTCGCGCATGACGGCTTCGGTATCGTGCGCAAACAACGGCGCCGCTTTCAACGCACCGATCGGCTTTCCATCGAATTGCGCCGGCGAAGCCGCGCCGAGATAACTGCCGCCATCGTGTGTGGCAATCGGCGTGACAAAACCGTTTTCCAGCGCCTGTGGATCGCGCGTCACCTCTTCCGGGCTCAGCAACGGCGACCACACACCCTCCAGTGTCTGCAGGCGATCTATCCAGTCGCTCAGCGTGTGCTGTGCGAATACCGCTTCGAGGACACCGATCAGCGCCTTGCTGTTTTCGAGGCGCGCCTGCTGCGTGCTGAAGCGTGGATCGTCGAGCAAGTCGGTACGGTCGATATGACGCGCAAAATCCGGCCACCATTGCGGCATCAGCAGGCACAGCGACAGCCAGCGATTGTCGCTGGTGCGATACATGGTCATCAGGGCATCGAAATATTCGCCACGCGGATAGATCGGCGGTTTGAATCCCACCGACGCGCCGACGATCGACTGGCCCATGATCCAGGTGCCAACCAGATACAGCGCGTTGTCGACGACAGCGCCCTTGCCCGTGCGCTCGCGGCGGAACAACGCGGCTGCGATGGCGCCGGCGAGGGTTGCACCGCCGCACAGATCGCCGACCGACCCCGGCTGCCCCACCGGTTCGCCGCCCGGCATCGTCTGCATGAAACCGGCACCGGAACGACACCACGACGACGGAAAATCAAAACCGCCAGTCGAACTCATCGCACCGCGAATGCCAAAGCCGGTGCCGCGTGCATAAATCAGGCGCGGATTGATTTTCAGTAAATCATCCGACTCGATGCCCAGCTTCTTGCGCGCGTCCTCGCGCATATTGGTCACGAACACATCGGCCGATTCGATTATCTTGTACAACAGCGCGCGGCCTTCGGGGCGATTCAGATCGAGCGCCACCGAACGCTTGCCGCGATTACCGCATTCGAAAAAGGGATTGATCGAATCCTTCTCGATCATCGGCAACTTGAGGTGCCGCGATGCATCGCCCGAAGGACGCTCGATCTTGATGACATCGGCGCCCCAGTCGGCCAGGATCATGGAAGCAGCTGGCACGAAGGTGTGCTCCGCCACTTCGACCACACGGATTCCTTGCATGACATCGTACATAACAACCTCGTCGTTATTCGTTATGAGGCAGACGGCGGTGATCGACGTCGCGGGGGGTCTAATCTCTCACAAGGAAAAGCGCAGGGGCAACCATGATGGCGTGCTGATCGCACCGCCATTTAGCAATGGCTCGCACGCCCAGAGGCAATATTCGGGTGCACCACATCCCCGTCACCCCATGATCGAAGTCGATGAAGCCGAATACGCACACGGTTTCATCGACATGGTGCTGACACGCCCTTTATCACGCGCTGTCTTTTAACTTCTCCTGAAACTCGTCGATCAAACCCTTTAACGAACTCTTATTGGTGGCCAGCAACTTCTCCAGATCTTCGCGCGCCGTCTGCTCCACATTTTTTACGACCGGATCTTTCAGGCGTTCGATCATCTCGGCGATGTCGCTCAGCTCTTTGATTTGTTTCTGATCTTTTAAATCTTTGCCGAGCACCTCGGCAATCAGCAACACGGCGTCCATCAATTTCCCCAGCTGCTTGCCCGGGCTGGCGACATTGCCGTAGATGGACTGCTCAAGCGAAAAGTTTCCGCGATACAACGAGGGCGCTTCCCACACCGTATTGGGCTGATAGGTAAAACCGCCAATACTGCCGCTACCCGGCAAATTGATGGCGAGCGGTTTGGTGAAGCCCGAAGAAAACATCTGAAACCAGGAATCGACGAAATCTGACGGAGGCATTGCGAATCTCCCTATCGGCGTGCCGATGGCGGCAAGTACGGGTGGATTCTAATACGTTTTGTAGGACAGGAATTTACCGGACATCACGATATTCACGCGGTCGCCCTTGGGGTCGGGTTCGCGGGTTAAATCCATTTTGAAATCGATGGCGCTCATGATGCCATCGCCGAATTCTTCGTGGATCAGCTCCTTGAACGTGGTGCCATACACGCTGATCAACTCATAGAAGCGATAGATCAGCGGATCGGTCGGCACCGCGGTGGGCAACGAGCCTTTATAAGGCACCACCTGCAGCCATTTTTTCTCTTCGTCCGTGAGGCCGAATATTTTGGCGACGACGCCGGCCTGCTCCGTATTGAACTGCATCTGACCCAGGCAGGCCGCCGTGGTCCACTCCTTGCTCTGGCCGACCTGATTGGCAATATCGCTCCACGCCAAGCCCTTGCTGACTTTGGTGGCGATAATTTTTTCGGTGACGTCGTTGCGGTTCATCATAGTCCTCAGCGTCAAACAGCCAGATGGCGGCCGATCAGGTCGGCATTGAGATTAACCATCTCACCAGCCGCGACCACTCGTCCCTTTTCCATCAAAAAAAAATGCTCGCCAATACGGCGCGCGAATGCGAGTTTCTGTTCGACCAAAATGATGGTGAGTTTTTCCTCGCGATTCAGGCGCAGCAAAATATCGCCGATTTCCGCGACGATGTTCGGCTGGATGCCCTCATTGGGTTCATCGAGGATCAACGTGGTCGGTTCGAGCACCAGCGCGCGGCCGATAGCCAACTGCTGTTGCTGGCCGCCGGACAAATCGCCACCGCGGCGACGGCGCATATCCTTCAGCACCGGAAACAGTTCGTAAATGCGCTCGGGAATTTTCCGTATCTTGTCTCTGCGCGCACCGAGGCCGATCTGCAAATTTTCCTCGACCGTCAGTTGCGGAAAAATTTCGCGGCCCTGCGGCACGTAACCGATGCCGAAACGCGGGCGCAATTCGGCCGCGGTGTTCGCGATATTTTTGCCATCGAGTTCAATGCTGCCGTTGCGAATCTGCAACAGCCCCATGATGCATTTCAGCAGCGTGGTTTTGCCGACACCGTTGCGGCCCATGATGCAGGTGCGGCTGCCAGGCTGGATATTCATGCTCAGGCCCCAGAGTATCTGGGTTCCGCCATACAGTTGATTGACGTCTCTGATATTCAACATGCGTCAATCTCCTCCTTCTCTCTATTCGCCAAGGTACACATCAATGACCAACTGATTGTTCTGCACTTCATCCATCGTTCCTTCGGCGAGCACGCTGCCCTGATGCAATACCGTGACCGGCGCATTCAGCGAGCGCACGAATTCCATATCGTGTTCGACCACCACCACCGACCGTTCGCCGGCCAGCGATTTCAGCAATTCGGCAGTGCGTTCGCCTTCCTGCGCAGTCATACCCGCGACCGGTTCGTCGACCAACAATAATTTCGGATCGGAGATCAGCAGCATGCCGATTTCGAGCCATTGTTTCTGGCCGTGCGACAAAGCCCCGGCGAGCTGCTCGCTCTGCTCGGTCAGGCCGATGGTATAGAGCACTTCGTGGATACGATCGTGTTGGGCGCCGCTGAGTTTGGTGCGCAGCGATACCCAGACGGACTTGTCCATCTTCATCGCCAGTTCGAGATTCTGAAAAACCGTCAGCGGTTCGAACACGCTCGGTTTCTGGAATTTGCGGCCGATACCAATTTCGGCAATTTGCGGCTCGCTCAATTTCAGCAGATCGATGACCTGGCCGAAATAGACCTGGCCTTTATCCGGCCGGGTTTTACCGGTGATGACATCCATCAATGTCGTTTTGCCCGCGCCGTTCGCGCCGATGATGCAGCGCAATTGGCCGTCGGGAATATAAAGACTGAGATCGTTCAGCGCCTTGAAACCATCGAAGCTGACGGTCACCCCTTCGACATACAGAATGACGCCCTTGGTCAGATCGAGCAGGCGTTCGTGTTCGGCACTCGCGAGTGCCGCGTCGCGGCCAACGATTCGACGGGCGGATTCGAGCAGGGACATCAGGTTTTTCCTCCCGCTGCGCTTTTCGACAATGGAGCGCCCGACAATGGAGTGCCGGACAATTTGTTTTTCATCGCCAGCAGCCCCGCGATGCCCTGTGGCAGGAACAACGTCACCACGACAAACAACGCGCCCAGCGCAAACAGCCACACTTCCGGAAACGCAGCGGTAAACCAGGTCTTGGCGAAGTTGACCAGCAGCGCACCGATGACCGCGCCATATAACGTCGCGCGGCCGCCGATCGCCACCCAGATCACGATCTCGATCGAATTGAGCGGCGAAAATTCACCGGGGTTGATGATGCCGACCTGCGGCACATATAACGCGCCCGCCACCGCAGCCAGCAGCGCGGAAAACACGAACAGCCACACCTTGTAGTGATGAACCTGATAACCCATAAAACGCGCACGGCTTTCGGCATCGCGAATCGCAATGATGACGCGCCCGAATTTCGATTTGACGATGGCGCGGCTAAGTGCATAACCCGTCGCCAGCGCAACGATGGTCAGCAGGAACAACACAATGCGCGTGCCATCGTGCTGCAAATTGAAGCCGAGAATATCCTTGAAGTCGGTGAGGCCGTTGTTGCCGCCAAAACCGAACGCGTTGCGGAAGAAAGCGAGCATCAGCGCATAGGTCAGCGCCTGCGTGATGATCGACAGATACACGCCGGTCACTCGCGAGCGAAACGCCAGCGACCCGAACACAAAAGCCAGCAGGCCAGGCACCAGCAGCACCATCAACATCGCGAAGCCAAAATGGTTGAAGCCGTGCCAGTACCAGGGCAACTCCGACCAGTTCAGGAACACCATAAAATCCGGCAGCAACGGATTCGCATACACGCCGCGATCGCCGATCTGGCGCATCAGGTACATGCCCATCGCATAACCGCCGAGTGCGAAAAATGCGCCGTGGCCCAGACTGAGAATGCCGCAGTAACCCCAGATCAGATCGACCGCCAGCGCCAGCAGCGCGTAACACAGATATTTGCCCAGCAAGGTGACGGTATAGGTCGAGATATGCAGCGCCGAACTTTCCGGAATCAACAGATTACAGATCGGCACCACGATGGCGATCAACGTCAGCAAACCGTACAAACCCAGGCTGGGTTTATCCCACTGCGTGCGCGCTCTCAACAAACCCGATAATCCGGCGCCGGTCATGCCCAAAACATTTTGCATATGCACTTGTTCTCTCACGATTCCGCCGAGCGGCCTTTTTGCGGAAATAATCCGCGCGGCCGTTTCTGGATAAACAGGATGATGAAGATCAGCACCAGAATTTTCGCGAGTACGGCGCCGCTGGCGGGTTCCAGGAATTTATTGGCAACACCGAGCGCGAGACTGCCGACCAGCGTGCCCCACAAATTGCCGACGCCGCCGAACACCACCACCATGAATGAATCGATAATGTAGGCCTGCCCCATGTTCGGGCCGACGTTGGTGAGCTGGCTCAACGCAACACCGGCAATGCCGGCGATACCGGAGCCTAGGCCGAAAGTCATCGCGTCGACCCAGTCGCTGCGCACGCCCATCGCTTTTGCCATCGCGCGGTTTTGCGAAACGGCGCGTACGTACAAACCGAGAGAGGTTTTTTTCAGCAGCAGCGACAGCAGCGCGAATACGATCAGGCTGAAAATCACGATATAAAGCCGGTTGTACGTCAGCGAGAACACACTGTTGATTTCCCAGCTGCCGCTCATCCATTCCGGCGTCGACACCTGCCGGTTCAGCGGCGAAAAAATCGTGCGCACGGCCTGCTGCAACACCAGACTGATGCCGAAGGTGGCGAGCAGCGTTTCCAGCGGGCGGCCATACAACCAGCGAATCACACCGCGCTCGATCGCAACGCCAACCAGCCCCGCCACCACGAACGCGGCCGGTACCGCGATCATCAACGAATATTCGAGTTGATTCGGCAACCACTGCTGAATCACATATGTCGTATACGCACCGAGCATGATCAATTCGCCATGCGCCATGTTGATCACACCCATCACACCAAAGGTGATGGCGAGTCCGATCGCCGCCAGCAACAGCACCGAGCCCAGACTCAGTCCGAAGAAAATGGTTTCAGCGAAGCGGTAGCGCTGCAATTTGCTTTCGATGGTGCCGATCACGTAGCGCGCCTGATCGCGCACCTGGATATCGGCCTCGATAAAACTGCCGTCGGGATTTTTTTCGAGCAACTGATTGAGCCGGTTACGCACCGCCGGCTCGACATTACCGGCGAGATTATCGAGCGCCGCCAGCCGCTGCGCCGCGTCGCCGGTATCTAGATTCGGCAGTGCGATGGCGGCTTTCAGCAGCGCCTTCACTTCACTGTCGTTCTCTTTGCTCAATGCCTCTTCGAGGATCGGCTTGTCGGATTCGGTGACAGCGCCCAGCATTTCGCGGGCGGCACGCGCACGCAGATCACTGTCCTTGCTGGCCAGTTGCAGCCGCGCCATCAGCTCGCGCAACTTGGTGCGCACCGAATTGCTGATGATGATTTTCTTGAATTCGCTGGTAGCCGCGCCTTCGAGTTTTTTATCGGCCGCAACATCCGTAATGATTGCGGGATCTTTGCTGGTATCGATGCGAAACAGCTTGCTGTCGCTTCGGCGAAAATACAGTTGGTTGTCCAGCAGCGCATCCATATAAGGCAGCGCCTGCTCTTTGCCGACGTTGGCGAGCTCTTCCACCGCGACGCTCATGTCGCTGAGTTTTGCCGTGGAGAGTGCGGCCAGCTTCTGGCTGAATTCGGATTCGTCGGCGCGGGTGGACAACGCGGCGAGAACAACAAGAAGAAACACAGAAATGATTCGATATGCCATGGGATGCTCATTACCTGGGAAAAACCTGACCCCTCCGTCGCTTCGCGACACCTCCCCTACTACGCAGGGGGAAGCCACTGATGGCTCCCCCTGCAACGTAGGGGGAGTGCCCCGAAGGGGCGAGGGGGTCAGGTTTTGTAGCTACGCGACTTACTTCGCACCACCGCAGGTTTTGGTTTTGGTGTTGTAGTTGCCGCATTTGATCGGTGCAGTCCAGTCGGCAATCATGTCCTTGCTGCCCGGCAGGAAGTCCGACCATTCGTCGCCCGGAACTTCTTTGGTTTGCGAGACCACGGCGAACTGACCATCTTCCTGAATTTCGCCGATCAGAACCGGCTTGCTCAGGTAGTGGTTTTTGCCCATCACGGATTTGCCGCCGGTCAGGTTGGTGACGGTCTGGCCGATCATCGCCTGCTCAACTTTGTCGGTATCGGTCGAACCGGCTTTCTGCACGGCCTGCACCCACATTTTGAAACCGATGTACGTCGCTTCCATCGGATCGTTGGTCACGCGCTTCGGATTTTTGATGTACTTCTTCCAGGTTTCGATGAACTTGGTATTTTCGGGCGTATCCACGCTCATGAAGTAGTTCCATGCGGCGAGGTGACCAACCAGCGGTTTGGTATCGATACCGGAAAGTTCTTCTTCACCGACCGAGAATGCAATCACCGGGATGTCGTCGGCCTTGATGCCCTGGTTGCCCAGCTCTTTGTAGAACGGCACGTTGGCGTCGCCATTGACGGTGGAGACCACTGCGGTTTTCTTGCCGGCGCTGCCGAATTTTTTGATCGCGGCAACTTCAGAGGTCCAGTCGGAGAAACCGAAAGGCGTGTAGTTGACCTTGATATCGGCGGCGGCGACGCCTTTGGCTTTCAGGTAGGCCTCAAGAATTTTGTTGGTGGTCTGCGGATACACATAGTCGGTACCTTCGAGCACCCAGCGTTTCACACCCTGCTCCATCAGGTAATCCACGGCCGGAATGGCCTGCTGGTTGGGCGCTGCGCCGGTGTAGAACACATTCTTGGAACCTTCTTCGCCTTCGAACTGCACCGGATAGAACAGCAGGCCGTTCAATTCTTCGATGACCGGCAATACCGATTTACGCGATACCGAGGTCCAGCAGCCGAAGATCACGGACACTTTGTCCTTGCTGATCAGCTCGCGGGTTTTTTCAGCGAACAGCGGCCAGTTGGACGCCGGATCGACAACCACCGGCTCCAGTTTTTTGCCGAGCAGGCCGCCGGCCTTGTTCTGTTCTTCGATCATCATCAGCACGGTGTCTTTCAGCGTGGTTTCGCTGATAGCCATGGTGCCGGACAGGGAATGGAGTACACCCACCTTGATGGTATCGGCAGCCTGGGCGGCCATCGATGCGGCCGCGGTGGCGCCAATGGCAGCCGACAGGGCTACGTTGCGCAGCATTGAACGAAAGCGCTTCATTTTTCTCTCCTGTGAGAATTCGGTTCTGGTTCGTTAGAGTGACTGTCAGGTTGAAACGATTGCTCGAACATCTGATTTCAAACATCGGCTTGTTGTTGGTTTTGACCGACGCAGGCAGGCAGACCGGCGCGTGCTGGCATTAGACGGCGGCATGACAATGTCGACAATGCGTCAAATGACGTATGTCACTACGCAGCTGAGTGCGGCACATTAAGTGATAACCAATCAGCTGCCGGTGTTGTGGTTAATTGACAGCATTCGCTGCGGCCCTAAATATGACCCCTCCGTCGCTACGCGACACCTCCCCTACTGCGCAGGGAGGCCATCACGACTCCGCATCAACTCCGAATGGCTCCCCCTATGAAATAGGGGGGGTGCCCGCAGGGCGGAGGGGGTCAGGTTTTCCGGGGAAAAGATGAATCACCAGCAATCCACACCCTCCGGCCAGCGCATCTCCAGCGTGCGCCGCGACTACAACGCCTGGGTCGCCAACGAAACCCTCGAAGACTATGCACTGCGCTTCGCGCCGCGATCGTTCCGCAAGTGGTCGTCGTTTCGCGTCGCCAACACCGCGTTCGGCTCGATTTCGTTTCTGGTGCTGGAAGCCATCGGCGGTTCGCTGACCATCAATTACGGTTTCACCAATGCCTGCTGGGCGATCCTCTCGGTTGGGCTGATTATTTTTCTGACCGGCTTTCCGATCTCGTACTACGCCGCCAAATACAACGTCGACATGGATCTGCTGACGCGCGGCGCCGGCTTCGGTTATATCGGCTCGACATTGACCTCGCTGATCTACGCGTCATTCACGTTCACCTTATTTGCACTCGAAGCGTCGATCATGTCGCTGGCGCTGCAAATGTATTTTCAGATTCCGATCGCCATCGCACATCTGATCAGCGCGGTCGTGGTGATCCCGCTGGTGATGTATGGCATCACCAACATCAACCGGCTGCAATTGTGGACGCAACCGCTATGGCTGATTCTGCTGGCCCTGCCCTTTGCCGCGGTAATGATGAAAGAACAAGGGGCCATCGCCGGGCTGCTGAGTTACCCCGGCATCGACGGCCGCAACGAAAACTTTTCCTGGATACCGTTTGGGGCCGCGACCACGGTGGCATTTGCGATGATCGCGCAGATCGGCGAGCAGGTGGATTTCCTGCGTTTCATGCCGGAGAAAACGCGGGCCAATCGCGTGCGCTGGTGGACCGCCGTCATCGTCGCCGGACCGGGCTGGATCGTGTTCGGCGTGGTGCGGCAATTGATGGGCGCCTTCCTCGCCTATCTCGCGATTCGCGGCGGCGTCAGTGCGGTCCACGCCTACGAGCCGACGCAGATGTATCTGATGGCGTATCA
>JBEVMI010000066.1:0-6481 GCA_040508685.1 Spongiibacteraceae bacterium | reverse complement strand
GTTCGAAAAATTGCACAGCAATTTGAGACGAGTCGCAACGCGGCGAAGCCCGCAGGGGCAGAACGGCCACAAGGCTGTTCTGATCCAGCCCCCCTTCACCGCCAAATAGTCATCCCGGCTTGAGCACAAGCCGGCAGACGCAAAGTTTTTCAGTTCGCTTGGCTGCTCCGCTGCCTGTGCGATGAATTGACTCTCTTTGCAGATGCGTGCTCGAACGTTGAAACGCTTTTATAAAAATTGTTCGCTGGCGCGTTGCTGGTGGTGCAATTTAGTTTGTCTCGGCCCGCTCGGCAGGGATAATACGTTGAGCGCGGGCCGAATGATTTAATACCGACATCTCAGCGATTGCTGACGATGGCTCCATCCGCAGTGACTTTCTCCGGTAGCGAATCAATCCCCTGTTTGCCTGACGGATTAACAATGATGGTTTGTTCGTCGACACGCGGGCGCGGTGGCCGACCTGCAATCCAAAGACGCAATAGATGACGTTTTTTCGCGGGGTCGGGAGAGTCCTCGAAGGCGTCGCGGGCATGCAGCACTTCATAATTATTCAGGAAGACAGCTTCACCGATCTGCATGGGCACTGTGATGCGAATTTCCGGGCGTTCCAGCACGGACTCGAGAAATTTCAATGCATCAATTTCTTCTGCAGAAAGATTGGCTTTGACTGAGTTCTGTTGATGTACGAGCGAACTGTTGCCGCTGAAAAGGCAGGACATGAGGCCGTTCTTGCGGGCAAACACTGGTACCCGGTAAGGCGTGATCGCCGCTTGGTCCGGTTGTTGTTCGTTGCCGCGCGACTGATAAAAGCCGCGCTCAAGAATTGGCAACAGATCGGGGCGCTCGCGTTTAATGATGTCGTACACGGCCAGCGAGCTGGCAAAACCACTTTCGCCGCCTTTCATGGCGCTCTGCACGCAGAGCAGGGAGATCATGTCGATGCGATCACAATGCAGGCGCACGGTCACCGGCGAGGTGTATACACGATCGCCGCCGGCCCCCGGGCGCACTTTGACATCGCCCATTAAATCGCCGCGCACGCTTTGCGAAACCTGGTCGCCGAAATAGCTGCCAATGCCCCAGTAGGCGAGACGCCAATCGTCGAGATTTTCGGCAATCTTGTCGAAGCCGGATAACAGCAGCACGCCGGGTCCCTGCTTTAATTCATCGACCAGCGGCAGCATGAAGCTATCGAGCACGGGGTGGCGAAATTGAGCGGGTGTTACCTCGAATAGAGGTGTTCCGACCTCACGGATTGCTGCCATCAACTGCTTGATGACAGCAATCTCGGCATCGCCAAAACCATGCTGCAGATCCTTGATATTGATATCCCCCGGCAACCAGCTTTTACGTGGGGTAGTGGGCCAGGCATGTTCATTCAGTGTCGTGCTGGACATGGAGTTTCCTCTCTTTAATGCTCGAATTGCGCAAATGCCGATGATCGTTCGATCAGGAAGGAACGGCGGTATCCAGCAATTTGCGCAGACTACCCTGCTCGCTCAATGTGTTCAGTCCGTGTACTAACGCCTCCGATTGCAGTACGCCGACCAGCGGTTTTGTCAGGCGGCGGAATTTGTTTGCCACTTTGCTGCCCTGTGTCGCGATATCCGATTCCGGAAGGTCGGCAGCACGGGTGGCGGTAAACACCTGCGCATTTGCCAACTCCACTTCAACTTTCGTCGCCAGCGATGCAATCTCTTCCGACGGGTTGATGACGATGCGATTGCGCAGAGCGATCAGATCCGGCTGCTGAGCTGTTGTATCCGTGAAAAGAGCGGGATCGGACGTGTCGTAACCGGCGAGCGCCAGTGCGGCTGTCATGCGCAAGCTGAATTTAATTTCCAGGCCAGACCGCGGTTCCGCGACATTGCAAACCCGGTCGAGATTCGGCGCCATGTGTACCACCACACGGGCGATTTGATCGGGCTGAATGTCATGTTCAATGCGCAGCGTATTGAGTGCCTCGATGGTGGAATGCGTGCCGGCACAGGCCGCGTGGAATTTGAAAACGTTGGCCCGCAGATGAAAGCCACCAGGAGGCTCGGCCAACGCGGCTTCGACGCGATAATCATCGCTGTGCGATTTCGCAAATCCGTAAGTGTGTTCGAGCAGATCGGCGCGCGCGGTGAATCCGCGCCGCGCCAGACGTGCGGCCAGCAGGCCGTTGCGTGCGGCCTGCCCGACATGGAAGGGTTTACACATTGTACCGAAGTTGGCGATCAGTCCTGCGGCTTCGGTCGCGGCGATTCCCAGCGCAATTGCGGTCTGTTCCGCATTTAGCCCGAGCAGCCGCGCGCAGGCAGCAGTGGCGCCGAATGTGCCAAGCGTAGCTGTGGCGTGAAAGCCGCGCGCGTAGTGATCGGGTAATAACAGATGACCGATGCGCGCGCACAGTTCGTAACCGGCGACGAAAGCGGTGACGACATCGCGACCATCGGCATTCAGTTGGTAGGCGAGAGCCATGAGTGCCGAAGCGATAGGCGCCGACAAATGACCGCCGGCACGATTGCCATCGTCATAGTCGAGCGCGTGTGCTGCAGCGCCGTTGATCAGCGCCGCGTCCAGCATGCCGAGTTTGATGCTGCGCCCGATGAGCGGGCACGAACCTTCGCCGCCCGATTCAATCGCCTCGTCGATCAAAATATTCACCAGAGGTTCCTGGCTGCCGAGCATTGCCACACCGAGCCAATCCAGCACGCATTGCTGCGCGATCGCCACGATGTCTGCGGGAAGCGTATCAAATGTGCGCTCGACACATTCGCGTGCAAGGATATTTGTCAGAGCAATCGGCAGCGTCATACTCATTGCCCTCGCGTTCGATTCAGTTTTTATCCGGGTTCGACACAATGGCGCCATCGGCGTCGATTTCGATGCCCGCCGTTTCGATGACGCGCGCGAGGAACATGTAATTGCCGATGATCCACAACGTTTCAAACAGCTCACTGTGCGACAGGTATTTCTGCGCAGCTGCCAGCGAGCTATCGCTGGGGTGCACATTCAAAATCACATCGTCAGCGAAATTCAGAATGGCCTGCTCGCGTTCGGTGAGCGGTGCGCCGATGGTCGCGGTGAGCGCCGCTTCGATCTGCGCATCGGACAGGCCGCATTGTTTGCCGTAAGCGCGGTGCTGAAATTCTTCATAGGCGCATTTCGACAAATAACCCACGCGCAAAATAATCAGCTCGCGCAATTTTGCGTCGTATTCACTTTCGAACAACATGGCCTTGCCGGCGATGCTGAAGCCGTCGCGAATTTTTTGCGGCATATGAAACATCATATGACTGAGATTGATGCGTGCCTTCGCGTGCTGTTCTACCTGTTCCGGCGTAAGGGTGGGGTATGGAATACGCGACATAGTGTTCTCCAAATTATTGTGGCGCTCGATGCGGTATCAAGCATGTGCGTGGTTAGGGCGGCGCGCGGTCGCAGCGTCGTAAAGTACCTGCTGTTTCGGTAGCAGAAAGCTCAGAAATACCGCGATCGCGCAGGCTACGGCGACCCAGCTGTAGGTTAGGGCATAAGCTTGGCCGGACGGGAATGCACCGCCGCCCTCGACGGTCACGGTTGACGTCGCCAGCGTGATAGCGATTAGCTGCGCACCGACGCCCATCGTGATTTTTCGAACGATTTGCGCGAGGCCGGTGGCTTCACTGGTGCGGTCGGCAGGTGCAACTTCGACGATTAGGTTGGGCACTGCAGCGAAAATGGCACCCATTGCGAAACCGTTCACGGCCATCCACACCGCGAGTATCCACGCAGAATGGTGGAAGAATAAAAGCCCTACCCATGCCATCGTCAGAATCGATGTGGCGAGGATGGTGGCCTTGCGCGATCCCCGGCGCGCCGCGAACCAACCGCAGAGCGGCCCGGCGATTACCCCCATCACCGAGCCCGGCGCATGGAGCGTCCCTGCCAGTGTTGCCGATACGCCAATCCCGACACCGGTGGCCGCTGGCTGTTGCAGCATCACCATGACGATCTGCCCGATATTCATCGCCCCGATCGCTACGATTGAAACAATCAACAGCGCGAGGCCGATCTGCCGATGGGCCAGGAGACGAATATCGATCATGGGGTCAGTGTGATGACGTTCGTGGAGCACCCAAATCACAAGAATGACAATGCCCGCCAGCAGCGAGCCAATCACTTCAGGGGAGGCCCATCCCTGCTCCTCTCCGACGCTCAGCGCATACAGGAGCAGGATCAAGCCCGGGACAAACAGAACGCCGCCAATCCAGTCGACCTGGCCGGTACGTTTCGGCTGGCGCGACGCCGGTATCAATACGGCAACGAGCAGGATCGCCAACACCGCAACCATGGCAGAGACGATGAAAATATATTCCCATCTGCCAAAGTCGCTGATGATCCCGCCCAGAATAAAGCCGGTGCCGGCGCCTCCCGATGCTGTAGCGGCAATGATGCCGATATTCACCGGCACCGAAGTTTTCGGCATGTATTCGCGCACGATGCCATAACACAATGGCAGGATCGCACCGGCGAAACCTTGCAGCGCGCGTCCGGCGATGATCACACCCAGATGATCGGTGGCAGCGCTGACCAGCGAACCAAATGCGGACATGCCGAGAACGAAAATCAGCAAACGCTTGCGCCCAAACAGATCGCCGAGGCGGCCGCAGATAGCTGTCGCGGCACTGCCAACCAACATAAATGCGGTGATGATCCAGCCGATAGCAGCGGGATCATCATACATCCGGTAAAAAGCGGGCAGTGCTGAGTAAATCATGCTGCCCTCGAAGGTGCTGACTATTTCCGCAACGACCAAGGCCGCCATTAAACCCCATCGGGTGGACTTCGGAAGTTCTGGAACAGCCGTCGTGTTATCGGAATTCATCGGCAATTCTCGCAACGTTAGCGGAGCAAATCGGAATCGATCCCTGATTCCGAAGATCTTCGACTATTGAATAGCAGCAGCTTAGAAACGTTTCTTGATCTCGGCGCCGATCACACGCGGTTCGCCAGCCACTTGTGCCACGGTGCCCAGCGTGGCGGACTGATCGAGTGCGGCGGCAACGTATTCCTCGTCGAGCAGGTTGCGCGCGAACAGGGCCACGTCGATGCCGGAATCCGCAAAGTTTTTACCAATGCGCGCGTTCAACAATCCAAAACTCTTCTGACCGCGTAAATCCGGCTGACCGTTCCTGCCATCGAACACGCTTTCCGGGTTGAATTGAACGTCATCGCGCCACGCCCAGTCGAGTTGCATGCGTAGATCGCCGCTCTCCTGGAAGAGGGTGTAGGCAGCTGACAGGCTGTAGGTCCACATCGGTGTTTGCTGGAAATCCAGATGGCTTTTGTCGCCGGTGAGATCGACCCATTCTTTGTAGCCGGCATCGGTGTAAGCCGTCGTCGCGCGCAACTCAAGGCTGTCGATAGGCATCGCCGTAACTTCGAGTTCGAAGCCGGTCACCTCGCCTTTGGCGGCATTGGTGATCAGTGAGGTGGTGACGTTATTGATCAGCATGCGGACGTTGCGCTGGATGTCCTCATACTCCGAGTAGTACGCAGCGGCGTTAATACGCAGACGGCGATCAAGAACGTCGGTTTTGAGACCCAGCTCGTAATCGGTAACGGTTTCCGGATCGAACGCTGCGAATGTGGCTGGCGTTGACGAGCCGCGCAGGTTGAATCCGCCGGAGCGATAACCCTTGCCGGTGCGTGCATAAATCAACAAGTCTTCGAGAGGTTTCCAGTCGATCGATGCGGTGTAGGTGGTTGCGCTCCAGTCGTCCTCGAAGGTGCCGGAGCAGGCTGGGCCGCTACGGAAAACTGCCGGCACGGTGCAGCCTACCGCGTTGCTGTTATGCGATTCCAGTAACTTGCTGTCCTGGGTGTAACGCAAACCACCGGTGAAGCTAAGGCTATCGGTCAGGGCGTATGTGCCCTGTGCAAACACCGCCTTGGTCTCGTTGTCGACATCGCCGTCAGTGTTGCTCGGATTGCTGATGCTGGTGCTGTTCAGTGAATCACTGAGCGTGCCTTCGGTACCGGTTTCGTCGGAGTAAAACGCGCCGAGAATCCACTCCAGATCGTCATCGAAGGAGTCGCCGACCAATTGCAGCTCCTGCGAGAACACTTCCTGGGTCGTATAACCTTGGGTGCTGAGAATGGCCCAACGGCTGCCATCCTGGTCGCCGAGCAGGTCGCGCTCGAGTTCGCGATAGGCGCTGATAGATTTGAACTGAATGTCGTCAGACAGATCGACGACGGCGGTCAGCGATGTGCCCTGGCCGGTCACATCCGACTTCGAGCCGAAGTTTTGCAGGACATCCTGGAAATCGAGCGAGTTGATTTCGCCCATCGCCAATGCAACGGAGTTGGCGCGTTCGGTAGCAGTCGCTGCCTGCGCCGCCGTGAGGCCGCGTTGCATGCCGATATTCTGTACGCCCAGCGAGCTGGCGACGAGGCCACCGAGTTTATAGGCCGGACCTTCCTGATTCGAATGTGTGTAGTCCGCGCGGAG
>JBEVMI010000065.1:0-3466 GCA_040508685.1 Spongiibacteraceae bacterium | reverse complement strand
CTAAGCCAAGCCATAAGGAATGCCTGATACCTGTGAAGCCCGCCTACCTGCATCGACTCACCTTGCGCCAGATCGAAGTGTTTCTGGCCGTTGCCCGTCTGCGTAGCTATTCCCGTGCCGCCGATGAGCTGGCGTTGACACAGCCCGCGGTCAGCGCGCAAATCCGCCAACTGGAAGATCTGGTCGGCGAAGCGTTGTTCGATTACCTCGGCAAACAGCTTTATCTGACCTCGATCGGCGAGGTAATGGAGCGCGCCGGCCGCGATCTGGTGCAGCGGCTGGTCACGCTGGAAATGGAACTGTCCGAAGTGCGCGGCGTGATGCAGGGCGGACTCAACCTGGCGGTGGAAAGCAGCGCGCAATATTTTGTGCCGGGAGCGCTCAAGGAGTTTTGCGACCTGCACCCGGCGGTGAGCGTGCAGATGCGCGTGGTCAATCACGCCGACGCACTGAAAAGCCTCGCCGAAAACAGCGACGACCTGGTGGTGATGAGTCTGGTGCCGGAAGACCGTGCACTCGCCTTCGTACCGTTTCGCGAGAATACGTTGCTGGCTGTCGCCCGACCGGACCACCCGCTTGCCGGCGTTGCCGAAATTTCACTATTGCAGCTGATCGGGCAGACGGTATTGTTGCGCGAGCCGGGTTCGGGCACGCGGCGCGCCTTTGAAATTCACTGCCAGCAGCAGGCCGTGCGTCTGCAGCATGTGCAGCAGCTCGGATCGCTGGAGGCCGTGAAACAAGGCGTCAGCGCGGGGCTGGGCGTGGCGGTGTTGCCGCGCGAGGCCTGTGCTGCCGAATTGGCGGACGGCCGCTTGATCGCTCTCGATGTGAAGGGGTTTCCTCTGCGGCGCTCGTGGTGTGCGGTGCATCCGCGCGGCAAACATCTGACGCCGGTGGCGCAGACATTTTTGAGTTTTCTCACCGCGATGAGATAACGCGGGCAAATAAATTGCAGCGATATCCCCAGGTTTTAAAACCAATAGAGTTTTTTTTTAAAAACCGACAGGGCTTTTTAACAACAACGATAAATCAGAGGAAAAAGATAATGGATATTTACGACCGTATGGATCCGGAGCTGGCTGCGGTGCATCGCAATTTGCCGGCGGGTTCGCTGAATTTCGATGACCTCGCGAAAACTCGCGCCCTGGTGGATGCGATGGCGGAGCTGGGCCGCATGCGTGCGGATATGCCGGTAACCATCGAGGATCGCATTATTCCCGGTGTTAAAGATCATCCCGAATTACGCGTGCGCCTCTACCGGCCCACCGCAATTGCCGGACCGCTGGCCGGGCTGCTGTGGATCCACGGCGGTGGTTATGTGATCGGTACGGCCGATATGTCCGATCAGCGACAGGCCGAAATGGCGATCGCGGGCCAATGTCTGGTGGTGTCGGTCGATTATCGGCTCGCCCCGGAAACCCCGTTTCCCGGTCCGCTGGACGACTGTTACGCCGCGCTGAAATGGCTGGCCGCCAATGCTGCCGAACTCGGCGTCGATGCATCGCGCATTGCCATCGGTGGCGCCAGTGCCGGCGGTGGTCTCGCGGCCGGATTGGCATTGCTCGCGCGCGATCGCGATGAAGTCAAAGTGATTTTTCAATTGCTGATTTATCCGATGATCGACGATCGCAATGTTACGGCTTCCAGCCATTTCATCACCATGGAAAAATTCTGGAATCGCGCGTTGAATCTGCGAGGCTGGGCGCAATATCTCGGCAAGCCGGGTGGCAGCGCGGACGTGTCGCCTTACGCGGCGGCATCGCGCGCGACCGATTTGCAGGGCCTGCCGCCGGCGTATATTCCGGTGGGCGATCTCGATCTGTTCGTCGACGAAAATATCGAGTACGCGCAGCGTCTGTTGCAGGCCGGGGTGCCGACCGAGCTGCATATTTACACCGGCGCCTATCACGGCTCGGAATCGATGGTGCCGTCGGCAAAAATCTCGCAGCGCTGCCTGCGCGGTATCGACGATGCATTGCGCCGTGCGCTGGCAAAACCCGAGTGAATTAAGTCCCGCCGCGATGCGCCGGCAAAAAAATCCACAATAAAAATTGTGCCGGTGCGTCAACCGATCGCTCTCTCCCGCGTTAAACCTCTCGACAGCGCGATATTCCATTGCGTGCAGCGGCCTCCAGGGCTGCGGGTTAAACGACTCACACACGGAGAAAGACGATGAAAAAATCCCTGATTTCGCTCGCGATTGCCATGGCTGTAATGGCTGGTTCCGCTCATGCCGAACGCGCGCTGGTGCGCCACAACCTCAGCATCGATCGCACGCATACCAACGTCAACGGCGGCGTTTCCGCGCGCCACCTGCAACAGAATGTGAATGCCGATGGCTTTACCCGCAGCATCGATAAAACGCTGCCTAACGGAAAATCCATGTCGCGCGATATGACGATCGTAAATGACGCCGAAACCGGCACGCATACGAGAGCCGTCTCGGGCACCACCGTCAATGGCAAGACTTATTCGAGCGAATCCGTGCTTCAGAAAACTGACGACGGTATCAGCCACGCCAGCAGTGTCACCGGTGTAAACGGCAAGACCAGCACACGTTCGGCGGATATTGCCGTCGATAAGGAAAACGGCACGCTGACCAAAAATATCAGCGTCACCGGTCCCAATGGGCAAACCTCGTCGACGACCGTGGTCAAGCAATTGAATGGGGTTGAATCGAGCAGCGAAACCTCGGTTGAGTAATTTGTGCGGGGTGCAGTGAGCCATGGAAATGATCTCGGGGGCGTGTGTGGCAGAGCGGTAGCGCTGCCTCTACACTCCCCGAGCCGCACAAAACAACGGAACGGAAAGCCGCCTTACTTCATGAGTGCCACCGTCACGCCCATTACCAGCACATCGCAAGTGGTCGATACGCCGCTTTCGCTCGATGCATTTCTCGCGCAGGTCGAGCGCCGCGCGTACCGCATGGCATTGCTGGCGACCAGACGTTCGGCGGATGCGCTCGACGTGGTACAGGACGCGATGATGCAACTGGTGCAAAGTTATCGCGAGCGGCCACATACAGAATGGCCGATGTTGTTTCAGCGCATTCTGCAAAACAAAATCATGGACTGGCATCGCGCGCAGACGCGTCAGCGCAAATGGTTCTGGCAGGCGCCGACGGTGATCGAAGAGGATGAAGTCGATCCGATTGCGCAGGCGGTCGATGAGCGCGAGAACAATCCGGCGACCTTGCTGGAGCGCGCCGGCGACATCGAAACCGTGCTCGCCGTGTTGGAGAAATTGCCATTGCGCCAGCAGCAGGCTTTCATGCTGCGGGCGTGGGAAGGACTCGACGTCGCTGCCACCGCCGACGTGATGCAGTGCGGTGAGGGCAGTGTGAAAACGCATTATTTCCGCGCGTTGCAAACCATGCGGGCGGCGTTGCAAGAACCGGATTGATTGTCCGGTTGCATGAATTCCAAGCGGACAAAAACACCGTTATGACAGGTGAAAGGTTATGAGC
>JBEVMI010000052.1:0-3761 GCA_040508685.1 Spongiibacteraceae bacterium | reverse complement strand
CGTATTTGCCGTGCTGTTGTTGTGGGGCGTGTGGGCCATTCGCACGGCGTATATCGGGTGGGCCGAACAGCGTATTTCTCAACGCCTGTTCCTCGGTGTCGTGCTGCGTTTTACCGCGATGTACCTGGTACTGACTTTTTTTCTGCTCTCCTAAATTCAAGGTTTTCGTCATGACTCTTTTCCGTTCTCGTTATTTGTTAATCCGGATTACTACATCGCTAATGCTGTTGCTCGCGGGTGCGCCGGTTTTTGCGCAAGGACTCCCAACCCTGGAAGACCCTTCGCGTGGCGCTGGCAGCGGCATTCTGCAAACGCTGCAGAATTACGGCTTTGACATCGTGATGTTAATTGCCCTGCTCGTCGTCGCCTCGATGTTTATCGGTGTGTGCTACCACGCCTATATCCCTTGCGAAAGATCTGCGCCAATACATAGCGCATAGTCGGATCGTTGCTGCAGACAGATTTTTCGTTAGAAGAACTCACTGCGAAACTGCAGCTAACAATGAAACGAATTTTCAAATCATGTTTTTTTGGTGAAAGAATCGCAATGCCGGGCCGCATCGACGGGCCCTGACAATATCTGGCAGCGGCCGCAGCCGGCCGGGCTCGACGGGGCGAAGAACGCGCACGCCTGACATCTCTGCGGGGGATCGGGCGCAGCACTGCGGTAGTTCACCGATTCCTTCAGGCTTTGCGAAGCGTCATCCGGATCGCTGCAGGTCTGCGCATAGGCTGGGCGCAGCACCGCCATGAGAGCGACTTTATCGTCGCGACGCACGCCCAACTCGATCAGCGCCTTCGCGAGCGCCTGACCGTTGTCGTGCACTTCGCGAAACGTGCGACGCTGCTCTTCGCAGTCGTCATTGGGCAATACGTTGACAAACGTGAGCACCGGCAGATCCGGCAGATGTCGCGCCTGCTCGGCAACGAGTTGCGCCAACACCATCTCGACCACTTCAGCCATCTTCAATCTCTATCGGAGGAAAGTCCTGCAGGCCGCGCGAGATTGCTCGGGAGAACGGATCTCAGGCGAAAATTCCGAGGACTTACAGTGAGGGGTTCCAGCCGCCGGCAACCGTCAGCAACTGCCCGCTGATGTTGCGCGCCTCTTCCGACGCCAGGAAGACGACGGCGTTGGCGATATCCGACGGGTGATTCAAGCGGCGCAGCGGAATTTTTTCGAGCACCGCGTCGTCCTGATGCTTCGCCGTGTCGGCGTGACCCGGCGTGACGGTGGCACCGGGCGCCACCGCGTTGACATTGATATTGAACGGGCCGAGCTGCGATGCGGTCGCACGCGTGAAGGCCACCACCGCTGCTTTGGCCGCCGAATAATGGGCATGGATCGGGGGTTCCCCCGACCATGAGGTCGAGCCGATGTTGATGATCTTGCCGAAGCGATTGGCCTTCATGCCCGGCAGCACGAGTTGCGTGCAGTGGAACGTCCCGCGCAGGTTCAGGCCCATCGCGAACTCCCACTCTTCTTCCGTGGTTTCCCAGATGGGATTTTCGATAGCGCCTTTGATGCCGCCGACGGTGTTGACGAGAATATCGATTCTGCCCCACCGCTTCAGTGCGACATCGACGACTTGTTGCGCGCCTTCACGCCGCGTGACGTTCGCCGTCACGCTCACCACATCGCGGCCGAGTTCGCGAATCGGCGCCATGAATTGCTCGGTCAGGCTGTCGATGCGGTCGTTCAGTAAAATGTCCGCGCCTTCGCGCGCCAGACCGAGCGCGATATGGCCGCCCATGCTGCCACCGGAACCGGTCACTACTGCTTTCAGCCCCTGCAGACGCATGCTTGCTCTCCTTCCGCTTATTAGAGGAAACGCTGACCTTGCTCGGCGAGGCGCCGCAGCGACGGTGCCACCTGAAACCACATTTCGCCATAGCTGCCCAGGCGCTGACGATAGGCATCGAGCTTGCCGACGATCACATCCAGGCCGGTTTCATTGGCAAAGTGCATGGGACCGACACGCGTTGCCGGGAATCCGTAGCCGTTGACGAAAACCGTATCGATGTCGGCCGCGCAATACGCAATCCCTTCATCCAGCACGCGCGCGCCTTCATTGATCAGACTGAACAGGCAGCGCTCGATGATTTCGTCATCGCTGATTTCGCGTTGTGCAATGCCAAGAGCGCGTGCGCGCTCTGCCGCAATAGCCATCACATCGGGATTGTCGCGGCTGTTGCGTCCCTCATAGAGATAAAAACCACGGCCGGTTTTCTGGCCGAATTCATCGCGCTCGAACAATGCGTGGATCAGTGCGTGGTACGAGGGGTCGTGCGCGAATTTCTCGGCAACGGCGACGTGCGAATGATGAATCACGTCGAGCCCGGCCAGATCGGCGACGGCACAAAAGCCCATCGCCATACCAAATTTTTTATGAGCGGCATCGATCTGTGAGGGCGTCGCCCCTTCAAGTAGCATTCGACAGGCTTCGCGGCCAAACGGCTCGTACATGCGGTTGGCGATGAATCCCCAGCACACGCCGGAAACGACGGGAATCTTGCCGATGGCCTGCGCGAGACTGACGACGGTCAACAACACATCGGGCGCGGTTTTCGCAGCGCGCACGACTTCCAGCAGGCGCATCACATTCGCCGGGCTGAAGAAATGGAGGCCGAGAATATCCTGGGGTCGCGAGGTCACATCGGCGATCAGGTTGATGTCCTGATACGAGGTGTTCGACGCCAGAATTGCACCCGGCTTGCAGACCAAATCCAGCTTTCTGAATACATCGCGCTTGATATCGAGATTTTCGTACACCGCTTCGATGACCAGATCGACATCGGCGAGCGCAGCGTAATCGGAGCTGGTCGTGATCAGACTGAGACGCCTTTCCACCTGTTCGGCCGTCAGCTTTCCTCTCTGCACACTGATCGCATAATTCTCGCTGATCCGCGCCGTGCCATTGGCCAGTGCCGATGCGTTGATTTCGAGCAGCACGACCGGAATATCGGCATTGACGAAACACATCGCGATGCCGGCACCCATCGTTCCGGCACCGATGACAGCCACGCGGTTGATCGGGCGCGCAACCACGTCGGCGCCGATATCGGGAATGATTTTTTGGGACATGAAAGACCTATCGATCGAACGGATGGGCGTCGAGCAGCGTCACGTTCCTGCGCTGTTCAAACCGATGCTGGCGAATTGCTGTTGGATATCTTTGCTGTCGTAGTAATCGCGCCAGTGCGTGATCTTGCCGTTCTTGCATTCGAAGACGCCGGCAACGGGCAGCGACAGCCATTTGCCGCCAATCAGGAAGCGATCGGTGCGCTCAGTGAAAGCCGCGCCATTGGGCGCCTGCGCAATGGCGTGAACGACGAACTCGACAATTTCCGAGTTCTGAAAGAGCGGGCCGAGAATACTGCGCACACCTTCGGGCCCGTGCAGCGGCTCTTCGGGCATATTGTGGTAAACGCAATCCGGCGTGAAAAAGCTCAACACCCGCTCGATATCGCGCGCATCGCAAGCGGCGATAAATTCCATGACCAGCTCGATATCCGTCATTTTCAGAGTCCGCGTGAGAACGCTTGCAGCAGCGGGCGAAGAACCCGCAGGGTTTTGAGGTCCAGCGCACGCAGTGCGCGTGCTGCCTGCGATGGTTAGGTGCCATCTGCGCCACCGGCAATAACTGGCTGAGCCTTACGGAATGCCGCTGACGCCTCAGGATGCCATGGGAACAAGCCAGTTTGGGATGGCCATACAATTTGATGAAGAGGAAAATCATTACCTTGGTAGTACCACCGAG
>JBEVMI010000018.1:0-5499 GCA_040508685.1 Spongiibacteraceae bacterium | reverse complement strand
CCCGGTTCGGCGGATCAATTCAATTCGATTCAGGAAAAATTGCTCAGTGTCTTCGAGCGCCTTGAACCGAAAATCCACCGTGACATGTATTTTGCGTCGGTCGGCGATTCCATCGAGGATCGCGGCACGGTGCAGTATCTGCAGGATATCGCGGAGCAGGCCGGCATTCGCACCCGCTACCTCAGCATCGAAGATATCGGCGTCGACAGCCTCGGGCAATTCGTCGATTTGAACGATCGGCCCATCGATTACATTTTCAAACTGTATCCGTGGGAATTCATGTTCGAGGATCAGTTCTCGACCTATCTCGCCGCCAGCAGCGCGACCTGGTTCGAGCCGCCGTGGAAATCCATCCTGTCGAACAAGGGCATGCTGCCGCTGTTATGGGAATTGCACCCTGATCATCCGAATCTGCTTCCCGCGTTTTTTGAAGCGCCGAACGCAGAACCATTGTCGCCCGGCTGGGTGCGCAAACCGTTCTTTTCCCGAGAGGGGGCCAACATTGAAATCAGTGTGCCCGGCGGCGAGAAATTACGTGTGGATGGGCCTTACACAGACGCGCCATTTATCCGCCAGGCGTTCCATGCGCTGCCGCGCTTCGGCGATGCCTATACAGTGATCGGCAGCTGGGTCATCGGCGACGAGCCGGCCGGCATCGGTATCCGCGAAGACGCAACGCTCATCACCAAGGACACGTCGCGATTCCTGCCGCACATTCTTTACTGAACCCTCGCGCGATTGATCGCAACAAACGCCAGTGTCCCCAACACGATAAACAGCAGCCCGCCCGCTTCATTGGTCTGCTGGATCATCTCCCCCTGCGCATTCCACAGATGAAACAGGTCCAGCCGGTCGAAATGGAAATTGCCGGTGTCGTCCTGAATATGGAAATACAGGCTGCCGACAGCAAAACCCAACCAGATATGCAGGATGGCGGCATTGAGGCGGAGGCGCAGCAGCAATAGGCTCAGCAGCGCCGTGATGCCATACAACAGCACCCACGACCACGCATCGAAGTTGCCGTATTGGGCAGCGTCATTGATCTGCAAGTAGGCGAAGACGGAAAACATCAGCGCGCTGAACACCAGAAAAATTGTCTTCGCCATTTGCATGCGGGATTCTCGGGGTCAGTGAGTGTGCGGTGCACGCTTAGGGTTCGCGACTGTACTTGGCTCGCTCCAGGTTTTCTTTTGCCTGTTCTACCGCATCCATCAATGCATTGATGCGTTCGCTGCGCTGTGCCGTCGGGCGAACGCCGCCGTCTTTGCGTCCGATAAAATCCCCAGGCTGTGTTTGCTGGCCCGCTTCGAGCGCGGCTTCCGCGTCGGCCAACTCCGCTTCAGCACGCGCAATCCTCTCCTGGCGGGCGCTGCCTTCCGACGCCTGCTGCTGATCGCGATAATCCCAATGGGATTTTTGCTGCTCCTCCAGCGCTTTGACTTCAGGCGTCTTCTCCGTGGAGATCACGTTCTGATTGGGATCGATGGTGATTTGTTCTGCGTTGCCGGATTTGGGCGGTTTGTCCGAATAGATCGTGGCCTTCTTGTCCGTGGACTTGTAGACGGTCTGGGCCACGACCGGAGTGCAGATCAGCGGCAACAACACGCCGAGGATCGAGAGCTGGCGAAAGATTTTCATGTGTGTTTGCCCGCCGATTGATGTCCCGCGATTGTAGTTTCTATTTTGTCCGGCAGACAGACCGCAGCGGTCGACACACTCTGCCTCATCAGGTTAGGGTAGATTCTCGCACTCGCCGTCGAGTGCAATCCGCCGACACCTTCCCGCAGCACTCCGACCCGATCGGAACAGGGCGCCTCTTCACCCGGATCTGGCGCGCGAAGAAGATTTGCCGGGCAGGTGTTCCTAAGGAATCTCTGATTAAGAGTTGGCCACCCATCCTTTGGAGCCCGAATGGAACACAACGTCTCTCTGATCTCCACCATCGCCGCCGGCTTCGGCCTCGCCCTGATCTTTGGCTTTCTCGCCGAACGCATTCGCCTGCCGGCCCTGGTCGGTTATCTGCTCGCAGGCATCATCATTGGCCCCGCCACGCCCGGCTTCGTCGCCGACGTCGGCATCGCCTCCCAACTCTCCGAAATCGGCGTGATGTTGCTGATGTTCGGTGTCGGCCTGCATTTCTCGATGGCCGACCTGCTTTCGGTAAAACGGATCGCATTGCCTGGCGCCATCGTGCAAATGACACTCGCGACCGTACTGGGTATGGCGCTGGCGATGTACTGGGGCTGGAGCATGGGCGCCGGCTTGATTTTCGGCCTGTCGCTGTCGTGCGCCAGCACCGTGGTATTGCTGAAAGCGCTGGAATCGCGCGGCATTCTCGAATCAATGAACGGCCGCATCGCGGTCGGCTGGTTGATCGTGGAAGATTTGGCCACGGTACTCGTGCTGGTGTTGTTGCCGCCATTGGCCGGCGTGCTGGCGGGCGACGCGGCAACCGCCGAGAGCAATAAATCGTTGTGGCTGACCATCGGCCAGACGCTGCTGCAGGTCGGCGCGTTCGTCGCGATCATGTTGATTGGTGGACGGCGTTTATTGCCGTGGATTCTGTGGCAGGTCGCCCGCACCGGCTCGCGTGAATTATTTACGCTGGCCGTTGTGGCGATTGCCATCGGTATCGCCTACGGCGCGGCGGAGCTGTTCAGCGTGTCGTTCGCACTCGGCGCGTTCTTCGCGGGCATGGTGATGCGGGAATCGGAGTTCAGCCATCGCGCTGCCGAAGAATCGCTGCCGTTACGCGATGCCTTTTCGGTGCTGTTCTTCGTATCGGTCGGCATGCTGTTCGATCCGGCGGTGGTGCTCAACGAGCCGCTGCATGTATTGGCCGTGGTTGCCATCATCATTATCGGCAAGGGCATTGCCGCGCTGGCGATCGTGCTCGCGTTCCGCTACCCGCTGAATACTGCACTCACCGTCGCCGCCAGCCTGTCGCAGATCGGCGAGTTCTCTTTCATCCTGGCGGGCCTCGGCGTGACCCTCGGCTTGCTGCCGCAGGAGGGCATGAGTCTGGTGCTGGCCGGCGCGCTGATTTCCATCGCGCTCAATCCGCTTGTATTCACCGCCGTCGCCCCCATCCGCACATGGATTCTCAATCGCTCGGCCAGCGCCCGCAGGCTCGAAACGCGCGAAGATCCCTACGCCGTATTGCCCATGAGCACCGAGCAGAAATATCTCGAAGGCCAGGTGGTATTGGTCGGCTACGGCCGGGTGGGACGCCGCATCGCCGAGGCGCTGGAGCAGCGCGGCATTCCGTATGTGGTGGCCGAACAGAATCGCGAAGTGGTGGAACATCTGCGCAACAAAAAAGGCATCGCCGCGGTATCGGGCGATGCGGCCGATCCGGCGGTATTGATCCAGGCGCATATCGCGCACGCGGCAATGCTGGTGATCGCGACGCCGGACCCGCTCAATGTGCGGCAAATGGCCGACACCGCACGCGCGCTGAATCCCTCTATCGAAATCGTCCTGCGCACGCACAGCGAAGATGAATCGCAGCTACTGCGCAAGGACGGCATCGGCACCGTGTTCTTCGGTGAGGAGGAGCTGGCGAAAGGCATGATGGAGCATGTGCTGCAACGTTTTGCACCGGCCGCCGGCACCACGTCCCACGCCTGAGTGCCACGTCTGGGTCATACGCGTGGATTGTTTCGCCCGAAAATTAACGCTGAGCAGAACCGGTGCAGGATCACCGGTCACTCGCGCTGCAATGGTTATTGTCTGCACGCCACATCCCACAATGGTTTTTGTACCGTTCCCGGCACCACCGCCTGCCACGTGCCCGGATCGACCGACGTGTACGGCTGTTTGCCGGTGGCCATATGTCCGACAAAGGACGTGAGCTTGAGGAACCGAAACTGCGTCGTCGTGCAGTGGTATTCGACGTTCATTTTCAACGACAGATAGGGCAGGTTGTTGCCGTCGAACGGCACCTTCACGAAATCGACCAACACCCACATCGTCGCGATGTCGCCATTCTTGCGCAGTGTGTTCAGGTCGGCGTAGCTGGTCGTGTTGTGCCCCGTCGAAATCTTTGACCACTCCGCGAGTGCCGGACTGCAGACGGCCAGCATGGCCACCATCCCTAAAACGTTGCGCATAGTTCCTCGTCGACTTTATCTATCAGGTTCCGCAAAACGTTTTCGCGACCACCTGATCCGGGCGCGGCGGTGTTGCATAACGGGCGAGTTGCGGATCGTAACGATACGGATTGGCGAGTATGTCGACCAGTTGCTGGAACGGCTGAAAATCATTGGCGGTTTCGGCAGCCTGAATCGCCTCTGCGATCAGATGATTGCGCGGAATAAATACCGGACTGAGCGCGAACATGGTTTGTTGCCGCGCCGCCGGGTTGGCTTGTTCGGAGGTGGAGTGTTCGAAGGTGGAGTGTTCGGAGGCGAGCTGCGCCTGCCATTGTGCAAGCCACGGCTGAAAACCTTCCGGCAGCTCGAAAATATCGACGACGCTCGCTTCGGTTTGTTGCGCGGGATTCACCAACTCAGCGAGTCGACGGAAAGTCAGCGTGTAATCGGCGCCGTGTTCCGTCATCAATTCCAGCAGGCTGTTAACCAGCGCGAGGTTTTCCGGAATGTTTGCCGTGAGCCCCAGTTTCCTGAGCATGATGCCGTAGTAGGCGGTTTGATAAAGCTCGCCGAATCGGGACAGCGCCGCGCGCGCCATTTCCACTCCCGCTGCCTGAGCCTCCGGGGTGTCATCGGTAATGAACAGCGGTAACAAGGATTGCGCCAGCCATGACACATTCCATTGTGCAATCGCCGGTTGATTCTGATACGCGTAACGACCGCGCGCATCGATCGAGCTGTACACCGTGGCCGGATTGAAATTATCCATGAACGCGCACGGGCCGTAGTCGATGGTTTCACCCGACAGCAACATATTGTCGGTATTCATGACGCCGTGAATAAATCCGATCGACTGCCACAACGCGATCAGGTGCGCCTGCCGCGCGATCACGTTTTCGAGCAACGCAAAATACGGATTTGTCGCCGGCACCGCATCGGGTCCGTTTTCAATAAAAGGAAAGTGGCGCGCGATGACATGATCGGCGAGCGCACGCACGGCTTCGATATCTTCACGTCCGGCAAAAAACTGAAACGTGCCGATGCGGATATGGCTGCTGGCGACTCGCGTGAGCACACCGCCGGGCAATACGCTGTCGCGAAAAACCTTATCGCCACTGGCAACCGCGGCGAGGCTGCGCGTGGTCGGCACGCCAAGTGCCGCCATGGCTTCACTGACGATGTATTCACGCAGCACCGGCCCCAGTGGCGAACGGCCATCGCCACCGCGCGAATAGGCAGTGCGTCCGGCACCCTTGAGCTGAATGTCGTAACGGTTGCCGTCGCGGCCGATCACTTCGCCCAGCAAGACTGCGCGGCCATCGCCGAGCTGGGGATTCCAGCCGCCGAATTGATGCCCCGCATACGCGGTCGCAATCGGCGTGGTGTTGGCGGGACCCTGATTGCC
>JBEVMI010000449.1:0-3630 GCA_040508685.1 Spongiibacteraceae bacterium | reverse complement strand
ATTTATCGCCGGCGCCACCTTGCTCTCACCGGACCTGTACGCAGACGAACGTACCGCTACTGAAATCCAGGCGGAAATTACGCGCCTGAAACAACAACTGGCAAAGGAAGAGCAGGAACTCGCCAGCAAAGGCCAGGCTGCAAATCCGGAAACACCGAAAGCAGCGGCATCCGCCGCACCGGTTGCACTACCTGTTGCAGATACGCGCCTGGATAAAGTTGTCGTGCGCGCGCGCAACCGTATCGAACGTTTGCAGGATGTACCGTTATCCGTATCGGTAGTAACCGGTAAAGAACTGGAACGCCTGCAGGCGCAGGACTTCGGTGAAATCACCAAACGTGCGTCGAATATTTCCTGGAACCAGGGCAACCAGCGCACCAGTTCGATTTCGATTCGCGGCATCGGCAAGGTCGGCCAGACCGAAGCACAGGACCCGAGCGTTGGCATCATCGTCGACGGTGTCAGCTACGCATACAACCCGTTGACATCGAGCTTCGATTTCACCGATGTCGAAGCGGTGGAAGTCACGCGCGGTCCGCAGGGCACGCTGCAAGGCAAAAGCGCAAATCTCGGTGTCGTCAACATCATCACGCGCAAACCCTCGTTTACGCCGAGCGCCGACTGGGCACTCTCTTATGGCGAAGACGATACCTTGCGCGGACGTTTCGCCGGTGGCGGCCCGCTGGTCGATGACCTGCTCGCCTGGCGGACGTCGATCAGCGTCAGCAAAGGCCAGGGCGATATCGAAAACCAGTTCAACCCCGACAGCACTTATCAAAACACTGACCGCGCGTCGGGCCGCCTGCAATTCCTGCTGACGCCGAGCGAAACCTTCAGCGCGCGTTTGGCGCTCGACAAACAGCCCCGCGGTGGCGAAAACACTAATGCGCGCACGTTCTATACGCCGACCCCTGCGTATTACTCCAACGGCACGCCCACCAATTTAAACAGCGACAACTCGACGCGACTTAACCGGCGCTGGTTCAATCAGCAATCGTCGTATACCTACGCCAACAATTTCCTGGCAGAACAAATCAACAACGATTCGCAGGAACCGGTAGTCACCGGCAGCAATGGCGCCGCGCTGGAATTGAATTGGGATGTCGGCGATTTCAACCTGCTGTCGCTGTCGGCGTACAAGGACTATCACTTCAACGCCCACAACAACGACGAAGGCACCCCGTTCGATATCCGCAGCAGCTCGGGACAGACGATCGACTATCGTCAGTTCAGTCAGGAATTCCGCATCAGCTCACAGATCGAAGATCTGGTCGACTATCAGGCCGGGCTGTATTTCCTGAAGACCAGTACCAATATTCGTCGCAACGTGATTTACGGTGGCGACGCCGGCGCCTATTTCGCGTCGCCGTCGCAATACACGACTCTCGATGCCGACGGCAACGGTCGCAATCTGATGCAGAACTCGCTGAATGGCGTCTGGAAAAACGAAAACCGTCAGTACATCGACAACCAGAGCGAAGCCATCTTCGCGCAAGCCAACTGGCATATAAGCGATCCGCTGACCCTGACCACCGGCCTGCGCTTTAGCTTCGAACAGCGCGAAAACCCCGGCAGCAGCCTGATATTCGATAACGGTTATGGTGCGGAACTGAATCCGTCCACGGTGAACGGCGTGCAACTGGGCGGCTTCAACACCACCAGCGCCGGCGCACTCGGCACCAACAACGCCCAGCAACTTGCGCTCGCCAATTTCACCGCCAACAAATATTTCGGCGTCGCCAATTACTCGGCACTGACTGCTGCTCAGCAATCGCAGGTAGCTGCGGCCAAGGCCATTCGCGCATCGACACTGGGCGTGCTGTGGAATTATTCCGAGCCGGAAAAAATCAACGACGTGTTGCCGGCATTCGTGGTCAGTCCGAGTTACAAGATAAACGAAAACCTGACCAGCTATCTCTCCTGGCAGTACGGCGAAAAAGCCGGCATTTCCCAGCAGGTCAACGGTCGCTCCTACAAGGCCGAACCCGAGAAAAACAACGCCTTCGAGGTCGGCCTGAAATCATCGCTGCTGAACAATACGTTGATCCTTAACGCCGATGTATTCCTGATGAACATCAAGGATTACCAGCAGGCGGTACAGGTGCTCGACGAATACACCACGCAGTTGCGCGGCGATGCGCTGTATTACACATCGACCACCGGCAACGCCGACAAGGTGCAGGTCAAAGGGGTGGAACTCGACGGCGTTTATGGCGGCATTCCGAACACCACGCTGCGATTCTCCGGCGCATACAACCACGCCGAGTACAAGGATTTCGCGAACTCGGCGCAACCGCCCGAAGGTGCCTATACCGGTGCAGCACCCTATGTCGATCTGAGTGGAAGAACCATCGCTGGCGCGCCGAAATATACCTTCAACATCGGCGGCGACTATCGCATTCCAGTCTCGCTGTGGGCGTTTGGCCAGAAACAATTCCACACCAGCTTCAACTGGGCTTTCACCAGCTCATATAACGCCGACCCCGCGTTGTCGAGTTACTCCGTGATTCCATCCAACAGCATCTGGGACTGGTCGATCGGGCTGAGCACGCTAGACAACAAATTCGATGTAAATATCATCGTCAAAAACCTGTTCGACAACGACGTACCGCTGGGATATGGCAGCACTAATCAGGCCTGGAACAGCTACAACCCCGCCAAAGAGCGTTGGGTCGGCATCGAGTTCTCCGGAAAACTGTAAACCTTCTTGACGATTGGGTACGGCCCGGGAGGAAACTTTCTCCCGGGCCTTTTTTGTTCGAATTTTTAATTACCTGCTCGCTCGCGGCAAAACCCTGTTGCTAAACTGCGATCGCGCACACGGAGACCGCCGATGATTCGATCTTTTCTTTTCGCAGTATTCGTTGCCACGTCCGGTTACATCCAGTCGGAAAATGTCGACAAACCCTCGCCTCGTTACACCTTTTCATGGCCGCTCGGCGCCGATCAATTGCAGCCGCGTGGCGGCAGTACCCGCGGCCCCGCCGTCGCACTCGACCAGACTGTGTCGAAGGCATGGCTGGCGTTACAGGAAAGTGGCATCAGTAATCTGGAGCGCGACCGTCGCGCGATACTCGCGATGGCCGGGGCCTATCGCGCGACTTTCGATTTCCTCGAAGTCGTCGCGTTCGATCCTCAGGCCAAACCACAGGCGCCGTATCAGTCGTGGGGAACCGAAAAAATTTATGTCGATATCGACACCGAAAAATTCATCAGCCTCGTCCATATTCTGGAAATGCGTATCGTCGAAAAGGACGGCACCATTAGCGAACCGTTTGTCACCAAACACTGGCGGCAGGACTGGCGTTACGAACCGACTGAAATTATCGAATACCAGGGCAACGATCGCTGGCAGCGTCGCGCGTTAAAACCGACACCTGGCAGCTGGTCGCAAACCGTGTATCAGGTCGATGAATCGCCGCGTTACGCCAGCGTCGGGCGCTGGGAACACGGCAAGGCCTTTTCTTCATGGCTGAGCGGCGATACCTGGCGGCCTCTGCCGCGACGCGAATGGGCGGCACGTAACGATTACCAGGTATTACTGGGTTCGAATCGCCACACCGTCATCGCAACCGGCTGGGTGCAGGAAGAAAACAATCTGAAAGGTGTACTGACAACAGGCCGCGAACT
>JBEVMI010000425.1:0-3659 GCA_040508685.1 Spongiibacteraceae bacterium | reverse complement strand
CGCAATTGCAACTGCCAGTTTTTTTTTATTTATCATCACAATGTCTCCAATGACTGTAGCGTTATGTTGTTATGAGTGCCATTGAGAGGAGTGCCGAAAATTGATCCCGCATTCGCTCAATTGGTAAATACATCGATTCTAGGTGCCCTGATTTAACAGTCCTCCCCTTCGTCGCTAACCCAGCGCGCGAAACGTTGCAGTGGGTAGAAGGCATCGTGAGGGTGGCCCATACCGCCTTCCACAGCACCGCCTAGCGGCACTAAACGCTGCACACCGGCGCTGGCCAGCGCATCCCGTAATTCCGCCTTACGGGATGCGGGGTATACACCAACGGTTTGCGTCGCGACATTGGCGCGAGCTACACCTTCTGATAAAGATTTGACTGGTATGACGTTGACTGTTTTGCCAATCGGATGAAATCCAACAGGCTCATCAGAGCGCACGATAACGCCGCGACCGTCGAACGTACCGAACACGCGATAGACCGGCTCCAGCATGCTCAGCATTTCAATCTCATCGCGAATATCTTTTGGTGGCACAGGCCCAATGCCGTCACCATAATGTGAATCTTGTCCGAGCGCCTCGATCTGCAACTCGCAAAATCGATCGACCTCTTCGGTACTGCCTTCTACAAACTGCAGTCGTGAACAAACACAAGCATCTTGATTAAATACTTTCACGTCTTCCGCAGCGCGTCGTGCCGCATCACGCAATGTGTCTTCCGAGGTGAAGGCCTCGCGACCGATCAGCGAGAACGAGGTTTTCGGATCAAACGACACGAGCTCAAGGCCGGGACCGATGTATTTCTGAATGTGGCGCATTGATGCTTCGCCGCCCCAAGCGGCAATCTTGTCGAAATACTGCGCGCGATACAGATTCGATTCGATCCGCTCGTCGCCACCCCGCCAATATGCTGCACTGAAGGAACGTGTCACTGGATGTTTGGCGTCAATGTCGGCCATCGTGCGCAGAATTGCTGTGGCGCTGAATAGGTCGTTCGAAGGCAGCTTGATCAGATGTACGCCTTTGCATAATGCGCCGCGCGCAATTGTTAACGCCGATACCACAGGTGAATTACCTGCGATCACGTGTAGCATGCGTGGAGGAAATGCACGCACACGATGTTTACCGCCGCTGGTTGTTGGCCGCCAGCCATCCAGTACCTCGGTGCCGATTACCGCTACTTCTGCCTCCAGTGATTCACGTGAAAAAATATGCGCGAGATCGTTATATGTATTTTCGACGATGCGCCGGCCGAGCGGACTGACTTTTACCGAAGCTTCAGCCGCTTCTTGCAAATACACATTGGTTTTTAATTTTAGATGTCGGCCGGTTTCAATCAGAAACTCCATAATCTGAGCAACGGGTAAGGCGAATGCCGGCCCTGGTTGCAGACGGGACCAAACCAGTTCGTCCAGATTGAGCTCGGCGGTCTTGAATGCGCCACCGAGATCACGTGAGTGATGTGAGACGGCGCTGCCGATTTGCGTGCGCCCCTGAATCACATGTGGAACATGAACGGCAGTTTCGGTGTTGGAGATTTCTTTAGCTTCAAGCATCGATCGATCCTCTTACATAGCTATCAATAGTGCCGGCACAGTTGAGTTTGTCGTCACCCTCCGGCAGATCTTTGTAGCGTGTTATCGACTGTACGAAGGGGCCGGTGATGGTGGGGTGTTTGTTAAAATCGACATGCACTTTGTCGCCCGTGATTACACCGCCCCATCGCCCCTCGATTGACAGGTCAAGGAAAGCCATCCGGCCTTCAACAACGCCTTTGTTCTGCTTGGGGTTCAGCAGCTTCTCGCCAGCTTTGTCGAGAATTAACGGAATGACCCATGGCGCAGTTACATATCCGCCGGTCTGGCGTGAATAGGGGCAAACCGCCTGCATTTCGACCATGCCATAGCTCTGCGCAACATTCTCAAGTGGAATGCCGAGAAATTTCATTGCGGAATCCTGAAAATCAGGCGGCAGATTTGCTCCCTTAAGGCCGCCGCCTATCATCACCGCGGTATCGAGGTTAAATGTTCCGTCTGGTATGCCACGGGCTCTACCGCGCTCAGCCAAGTAGTAGACGTATTGCCACATTGAAATAATAAAAATCGGACGGTGGCGGTTGTCCAGAATCGCGTCGTAATATTTATTGACTGATTCCTCCATCAGCGCAGCTTTGCGTTTTGACTCCGCCTCAAATTGAGCAATCTCTTCCGGTGTTGCCGTGCCGTCAGCGATGCGTGTGCGCATTGCGCCCATGCGATTGGTATCGGCAGCTTTGGTAGGAATGTCAGTCAGAAACATGATTTCATCGGGCTTGCCGATAGCTTGCGAAACAAGGACGTTGATTTCTGTGAAGCGATGGGCACTGTAACGAGGTACAGAACAGAAATAGGGCCGATCACGGTTCGGTTTTAGGGATGGAACCTGCCAGAGAATCTGGTTCAGATATCCTTTATAAGTTCGCTCATGATCGACCTCGGTCTGATTGAGGAATGATGCTTTACCGGACGTGCCACTCGATGCAAACACGTAGTGACCGGCGTCGCGCAGCCGATCGAGCCAATCGTCGACATCCTTGATGCCCTGTGTATTGACGCCGGTGATTTTTTTCGTCGACAACGTCTGCAGCCACAGGTTCATCATGTCCCAGCGACCGTTGGTGACGAAATTATCCGGATAACTTTTGTAGTTAGTGTGCGAAAACAGCAGCGGCACCAGATCGTCGAAGCTTTTCAGTTTATCGATGCCGGCTTCGCGCGCGCGTTTGTCGAGCACGGCGACCTGCGAACGGCGCTGGTCGAGCCGTTCCTGTGCGGCGACGAGCTGCAGCTCGCGCAGATTTTCAGGCGGATTGTTATAGCAATCTACACGATCGATTAAGCTCATTAGCTGGTCAAGAGCGGACATGAATTACTCCTGTAAAGTGTTTCTTAATATGTTGCGGAAGAAAGATGGAAGCCGCGGTTTATGCGGCAACATTTTTAAGCGTGGTCAGGTCGACGACAAAACGGTATTTCACGTCGCTCTTGTGCATGCGCTCGAATGATTTGTTGATGTCGGTGACGCCGATCTTTTCGATATCGGCGACGATGTTGTGTTTGCCGCAGAAATCCAGCATTTCCTGCGTTTCGCGCAGGCCTCCAATTTGCGAGCCGGACAGGCTGCGGCTGTTGTAGATCAGCGCGTTGGTGAATACCGGCGAGGCGCCATTCGGCATGCCGACCATGCAGTGCACGCCGTCGGGTTTCAGCAGCGTAAGGAACGCATTCAGATCGTGCGGTGCCGACACGGTGTCGATGATGTAATCGAATTGCGATGCCAGGCGTTGCGAAATCGCCGGATCCACCGACGATTCGACCGCCGTGGCGCCGAGACGAAAGGCGTCCTGCGCTTTTTCCGGCCGCGAAGTAAAAAGCGTTGCCTTGGCGCCGAAGGCTTTCGCGAATTTCAGCGCCATATGGCCGAGCCCGCCGAGGCCGACGACACCGATATTCTTGCCGGGGCCGACATGCCATTTGCGCATCGCCGAATACGTGGTAATGCCGGCGCAGAGCAGCGGTGCGGCTGCGGCCTGGTCGAGATTGCCCGGAATTTTCAGGGCGAAACGCTCGTCGACGACCAGTACATCGGAAAAACCACCACGGGTAACGTGTTTACTG
>JBEVMI010000390.1:0-3088 GCA_040508685.1 Spongiibacteraceae bacterium | reverse complement strand
ATTTATTCAGACCGCATCAATCATGGCGGAATTTTACGCGCACTGACGGTACCGGCAAAAGGCGGTCAAACTGGCTTCATGGATAAAATTAAGATCTATGAGGCATTGCCCTCAGAGTTGAAGGAAAAAATCGACAAATTGGATGTAGTCTACAAAATGCGGATATTCATCCATAAACAAAAATACGCCACCGACAAACACGTCACGCTGGTGAAATCGCAACCGCAGCTGGATTCGATGGAACTGCGAGAAGACCGCGACTTCCCGAGTGTCGTGCATCCCATGGTATTTACGCAAAACGAAACCGGCAGAAAAGCAATGAATCTATCGCCCATGTTTTGCGAATACATCATGGGCATGGATAGTAAAGAGAGCGATGAGCTGATCAGAGAATTGCTATCGCACATTTGGCGGGAAGAATTTGCGTACTACCACCAATGGTCGGCCAACGATCTTGTGTTGTGGGACAACTGGAGAATTTTTCACTCCGCCAAGGGGGTTGACTTGGGAATCACGCGCAAAATGCGTAGAACCACCATTTCCGGCGATTATGCGAAAGGCCGCAAGCTATTGCCTGAGGAAACGTCATGAGCACTGATTTTGACATCGTTATTCGCGGCGGCCTGATTGTTGATGGCACAGGCTCAACTCCTCACATCGGCGACGTCGCCGTCTCGGGAAATAAAATTGTCGCCATTGGCAATTTTACCGGGAGCGGTCACAAAGAAATTAATGCCCACGGCATGACGGTAACGCCAGGATTCGTCGACATTCACACACATTACGACGGACAGATTACGTGGGAAAACCGGTTGACACCGTCTTCGAATCACGGTGTCACCACCGTTGTCATGGGCAATTGCGGCGTCGGCTTCGCACCAACCCGGAGGGATCCCGATAGCCATCAGCTGGTTATCAAGCTTATGGAAGGCGTTGAAGATATTCCTGAAGTTGTGATGAGTGCCGGTGTGCCGTGGAATTGGGAAACATTTCCGGATTACCTGGATGCATTGAGTCAGCGCACTGCGGATATCGATTTCGCCGCATTGCTACCCCACTCGCCCCTGCGTGTTTACGTGATGGGCGAGCGCGGCGCCAATATGGAACCACCGACGGCGGCAGATCTGTCGACTATGCGCCAGCTTGTTGCCGACGCGGTCCGCGCCGGCGCTTTCGGTGTCAGCACATCACGCAATCTGGCGCATCGATTCCGGGATGGTAAGCCTGCGCCGTCGGTATTGACCGAGCAAGATGAATTGCTGGCGCTCGCCCAAGGCTTGGCTGATGCCGGCGCGGGGCTTTTTCAATTAATTCCCTGTACCGATAACCCAGCCACTGATGAATTCGCGCTGATTCGACAGCTGGCCGAAACCTCGGGGCGCCCAGTTACCTTTAGCTTGATTACTGCAGGCAAATCCGCCGGCAGCAATTCGGATGCGGTTTGGTACGAGTATGTAACCGGGCTGGAAACTGCTCACGCTGACGGATTGCCTATCACCGGTCAGATACATCCCAAGCCGATCGGCGTCTTGATGGGGCTCAATGCGTCATATCATCCATTTTCGTTGAACCCCAGCTATCGACCAATCGCACATCTGCCACTCAAGGAAAAAGTCGCAGCGCTCAAAAATCCCGAATTGCGAGCCAAACTTCTCGCTGAAGAACCGAACGATCCCAACCCGCTGTTCAGCTGGCTGGTTAAACAATCCGATCATCTGTTTGTTCTCGGCAACCCACCCACCTACATTCCCGATCCGGCCACGAGTATCAAAGCGCGCGCAAGCGCACTGGGTCGCGATTATCGGGAGTTAATTTACGATGAACTGCTGAATGACGAGGGTCACGCCCTGCTCATTTCGCTCGGCATCGATGGCATGCACCAATCGTACGACAATGCCCTCGACCTGTTTGGAAAGCCCGGAATTATTGTTGGTTTGGGTGACGGCGGTGCTCACTACGGAATGATCTGCGACGCCTCCTACACGACGTTCATGCTGATCCATTTTTGTCGCGATGCAGAGCCGACACGACGAATGTCCATCGAGCGGGTTGTGAAAATGTTGTCGCGCGAAACTGCGCAAACATTTGGCCTGCACGACCGCGGTGTGCTGGCGCCCGGTTACAAAGCCGACATCAACATCATCGACATGAATGCGCTCACCATGAAGGCACCCCGCATGGTTTTTGATTTACCTGTCAGTGGCGGTCGCTTAAGTCAGGCATCGAAGGGCTATCAATACACCATTGTCTCGGGCGAAATCACCTATCAGGATGGGCGAGCGACACAGGCATTGCCCGGCCGCCTCGTCAGAGGCATGCAATCAGCTCCGCATTAATCCGAAGATCGCCACAAACTGATCAGCCGCTAAATCCTGCGAAATATTCACAGAGGAAAAGATGATGGCCGTGCTGGGTGTTTCCCATATTGCAATCGGTGTAACCGATATCGACCGCGCCCTGATTTTCTATCGCGACGCACTGGGCTTGACCGTCGACGCCGACTACGAACAGAGCTTTCCGGCGGATATGGGCCCGGAACTGCATGGCGGCCGCGCGATCCAGCGACGTCAGGTATGGCTGCGCTCCAGTGCATCGCAGAGTTCCGCGTTGGCGCTGGACCAGCTGTATACACCAGCCCCTGCCGATAAACGCAGCGACATTTACGACCTCGGCATCCACCATGTCGCGTTCTGGGTTGCGGATGTCGATGCCGTAATCCAGCAGGCCTTGCAACTTGGTTTCCCCGCGATCGTACCGCATACCGCCAGTACCAAGGACTACGGTGAAGCGATTGTCGGACAGATCAAAAGCGTCTTCTTTCGCGACCCGGATGGAAATCTGGTGCAATGTGATCAGCGCGTGGCTGAAGGAGACGTGTGATGTACAAAATATATGTGGTACCCGAACTCGACTCCTCTGACGACGAAGTCAATTTATGCGGAATTTCCAGCCAGGGAAACCGACTGGTTAAAAAAATGGTGATCAGCACACCGACGGACGAAACCATTTTGGGTAACGCTGTTAACAAATTTCCCTCCGTCATGAAGTCCGCCTGGTTTGAAAATGAAGCCGACCTGCTTGAATTTTT
>JBEVMI010000382.1:0-14881 GCA_040508685.1 Spongiibacteraceae bacterium | reverse complement strand
CTGTTCTTCGGTGAATTCGCCAAGACCGGCTGGCTCGCGTATCCGCCGCTGTCGGGCATCGCCTACAGCCCCGGCGTCGGTGTCGATTACTACATCTGGTCGTTGCAGATCGCCGGTATCGGCACCACGTTGTCGGGCATCAACCTGATCGCGACCATCGTGAAAATGCGCGCACCGGGCATGGGCCTGATGAAGATGCCGATTTTCACCTGGACCGCGCTGTGCACCAACGTGCTAATCGTGGTGTCGTTCCCGGTGCTGACCGCGGTGCTGGCATTGCTGACGCTGGATCGTTACGTCGACACCAATTTCTTTACGAACGATCTCGGCGGCAACGCCATGATGTACGTCAACCTGATCTGGATCTGGGGTCACCCCGAGGTGTACATCCTGATCCTGCCGTGTTTCGGCATCTTCTCCGAGATCGTGGCGACGTTCTGTGGCAAACGCCTGTTCGGCTACAGCTCCATGGTGTACGCGACCATCGTCATCACCATCCTGTCGTACCTCGTGTGGCTGCATCACTTCTTTACGATGGGGTCGGGAGCGAGCGTCAATTCCTTCTTCGGCATCACCACGATGATCATCTCGATTCCGACCGGCGCCAAGATTTTCAACTGGCTGTTCACGATGTATCGCGGCCGCATCCGTTTCGACGTGCCGATGTTGTGGACCGTCGGTTTCATGGTCACCTTCGTGATCGGCGGCATGACCGGCGTATTGCTCGCGGTGCCGCCGGCCGACTTCGTGCTGCACAACAGCCTGTTCCTGATCGCGCATTTCCATAACGTGATCATCGGCGGCGTGATCTTCGGCCTGCTCGCCGGTATTTATTACTGGTTTCCGAAAGCGTTCGGCTTCCGGCTCGATCCGTTCTGGGGCAAATGTTCGTTCTGGTTCTGGCTGGTCGGTTTCTGGATGGCCTTCATGCCGCTATACATACTCGGCCTGATGGGCGTAACGCGGCGCATGAGTCATTTCGAAGATGCGTCGCTGCAGATCTGGTTCCAGATCGCCGCGTTCGGCGCCGTGCTGATCGCCATCGGCATCGCCTGCATGCTGATCCAGTTCTACGTCAGCATCCGCAATCGCGAAGCGCTGCGCGACCACACCGGCGATCCGTGGCACGGCCGCACGCTGGAGTGGTCGACATCGTCGCCGCCGCCGGCCTACAACTTCGCCTTCACGCCGGTCGTGCATGAGAACGATGCCTGGCACGACATGAAACAGCGCGGTTATGAACGTCCACTGCAGAATTTCAACGCGATTCACATGCCGAAGAATACCGCCGCCGGCATCGCGCTCGCGGGCATCAGCACCGTGCTGGGTTTTGCTCTGATCTGGCACATGTGGCCGCTGGCGGCACTGTCGTTTGCGGCGCTGCTGATCGCGGCAATCTTCCACACCTTCAACTACCAGCGCGATTACCACATTCCGGTCGACGAAGTCGTTCGCACCGAAGAAGCGCGCACTCAACAGCTGGCTGCTGCCCATGTCTAACGCTATCGCCATTGCCACCGTCGACGCCGCCGGGCGGCCGATTTTCCACGATGCCGCGGGTGACCATCATCCGCAGAACGGCACGCTGTTCGGGTTCTGGCTCTATCTGATGAGCGACTGCCTGATCTTCGGTTGTCTGTTCGCAACCTACGGCGTGCTCGGCCGCAGTTACGCGGCGGGTCCCACCGGCGCCGACCTGTTCGACCTGCCGCTGGTGGCGATCAACACCGCGATGTTGTTGTTGTCGTCGATCACGTACGGCTTCGCGATGATCGCGATGCAGAACAAAAAAGTCCGCGCCGTGCAGGCCTGGCTGGCGGTCACCGGTCTGTTCGGCCTCGCGTTCATCGGCCTGGAGTTGTACGAGTTCGCACATCTGATCCATCAGGGTGCCGGCCCGCAGCGCAGCGCTTTCCTGTCGTCGTTCTTCGCGCTGGTCGGCACGCACGGTCTGCACGTCACCTTCGGCATCGTGTGGCTGGTGGTGCTGATGACACAGGTCGGCAAATTCGGCCTGACTGCCGAAAACCGGCGCCGGCTGCTCTGCCTGTCGATGTTCTGGCATTTTCTCGACGTGATCTGGATCGGCGTCTTTACCTTCGTCTACCTGATGGGAGTGTTGCCATGAGCCAGCCATCTCAAGCCCACGCGCACGCCACCTCTCACGATGATCATGCTGAGCACGACGATGCGCCGCACAGCACGCTGAAAGGATATGTCATCGGCTTCGTGCTGTCGGTGATCCTGACGGCGATCCCGTTCTGGCTGGTGATGGACAAGGTCATCGCCAGTTCTGGCACCACCGCATTCGTGATTCTGTCATTTGCGGTGGTGCAGATTTTCGTGCACATGATTTTCTTCCTGCACATGAATGCGAAATCCGAAGGCGGCTGGAACATGCTGGCGCTGATTTTCACGCTGGTACTGCTGGTGATTGTGCTCGCGGGTTCGCTGTGGGTGATGTATCACATGAACACCAACATGATGCCGGTTCATTCGGAAATGAGTCACTGAGCAGGGCAGCTACTGCGCTCGATAGCTTGCGCGCCGGCGGTGCTCGGCATGCTCACATACTCTTGTATGCTGCGCTGCCTGTGCTCCGGCGACCCGCAACCTCTCTTCGCTCACCTGCAGGTGCCTACTTCTGGCGTTACGCTGCACCAAGTGTCGGGCGTGGGTGAGATGAACGGACAGCCGTTGGAACATCGTCAACGTCCTCGCGGTACGGCGAAGTTGATTGTCTTCGGATTTTCTGTTCTGTTCGCCTTCGGCGGCTTGGTCATGCTCGGCATCTGGCAGATCGAACGTCGGGCCTGGAAGCTCGATCTGATCGAACGCGTCGAATCGCGCATTCATGCAGCACCTGTTGCCGCACCTGCTCCCGCCGAATGGCCGCTGATCACCGCTGCACGCGACGAATACAAACACGTGCGCGTGTACGGATTTTTTCTTTCCGGTAAAGATACGCGCGTACAGGCCCTCACTGCACTCGGCGCCGGCTTCTGGCTGTTGTCGCCGTTTCAAACCGACGACGGCAGCATCGTGCTGATCAACCGCGGTTTTGTGCCGCCCGATTGGCCTGCCGAAACGCGCGCACCAGCGGATACTTCCGTTACCGGTTTATTGCGACTGTCCGAAACGAAGGGCGGGTTTCTGCGCACCAATGAACCCGCTGCGGAGCGCTGGTATTCCCGCGATATTGCAGCGATTGCCGCCGCACGCGGATTGCAGAATGTTGCGCCGTTCTTTGTAGACAAAGAGGGCGACGCTAAAGAAAGTCTGGATAAAGAAGGTTTCGATACAAGAACCTTCCCCCGCGGCGGATTAACGGTGATCCGCTTTCCAAATAGCCATCTGGGTTATGCGTTGACGTGGTTTGCGCTCGCGCTGATGGTTGCCGCGGCCGGCGCATACGTCGCACGCGAGGAGTATCGTTTGCGGCGGGCTCCTCAGCAAAGGTCTACCGATGCCGGATAAAAATCTCCCGCGCTCCATCAAGGATGCAGCCTCATCAATGGCCGGTCCGCTCGCCGGCCTCGGTATCACCAATATGCATCCGCTGATCCAGTTGCGCTGGATTGCCGTAACCGGCCAGATCGCGACCATCGTTTTCGTCCATTTGGTTTTCGACATGACGCTGCCGTTGACGATGATGGCGGTCGTGCTCGCGACCCTGATCGGCTTCAACCTCATCTGCATGTTTTACTGGCGCCATCGCGAGGAGGTTGCCGACAACGAGTTATTCATGGCGCTGCTGGTCGATGTGTTCACGCTGACGGCGCAGCTGTATTTCAGCGGTGGCGCGGGCAATCCGTTTGTATTTCTGTATTTGCTGCAGGTCGTGCTGGGCGCGGTGTTGTTGCAGGCATGGGCGAGCTGGGCGCTGGTGGGTATCACGGTGGTGTGTTTTGTCGCACTGATGATCTGGGCGGGCCCGGTGGTAATTCCCGCTGCGCACTATATGCAGGGATTGCTGATTTGTTTTGTGCTCAACGCGGCGCTGGTGGTGGTATTCATCAATCGCATCGGCAGCATGTTGCGTGCCCGCGACGCGCGTCTCGCGGCGCTGCGCCAACGCGCCGCTGAAGAGGAACATATCGTGCGCATGGGATTGCTCGCATCCGGCGCCGCGCATGAATTGGGCACGCCGCTGGCGACGATCTCGGTGATCCTCGGGGACTGGCGGCGTATGCCGGCATTTTCTACGCAACCTGAATTGCTCAGTGACCTCAGCGACATGCAAACGCAGCTGGATCGCTGTAAAAGTATCGTCACCGGGATTTTGTTGTCGGCCGGCGAAACCCGCGCAGAATCCCCGGTGCAAACCACCGTCAACGCTTTCCTCGACGATCTGGTGGCGGGTTGGCGTGCGACGCGACCGGTGCGCAAATTCGATTATGTAAAACGGATCGTGGACGATCTCGCCATCGTTTCGGACGAAGGCCTGAAGCAGATGATCTGCAACGTACTCGATAACGCGCTGGAGGCTTCGCCCCACTGGCTCGCCTTCGAAGCTGTGCGCGATGGCGACGATCTGGTGCTGCGCGTGTTCGACAAAGGCCCGGGATTTCCGGCCGCCATGCTGGCGCAGCTGGGCCGACCTTACCAGTCGAGCAAGGGACGCCCCGGTGGCGGGCTGGGATTGTTTCTTTCGCTGAATGTCGCGCGCACGCTGGGCGGTAATATTGCGGCGCGGAATCTCGATCCGGACGAGAGTGGCAAGTCGGGCGGGGCGCTGGTAACGATGACGCTGCCGCTGGCGGCGTTGACGCTGGTGCCGCCGCTGGAGGAGAGTACCGCCGATGAACTCTGACGCCACTCACCAAAACACTCGCGAAAAGAACAGCCCACCCACGCGCCAATTGTTGATCGTCGAAGACGACGAAACCTTTGCGCGCACATTGTATCGTTCGTTCGAACGTCGCGGTTATCGCGTGCACGCGGCCACCACGCTCGATGAAGCGCAGGTGCTGCTCAACGAATATTCACCAAGCCACGCCGTCGTCGATCTCAAACTCGGCGGCGGCGATTCCGGGCTGGCCTGCGTGAAAGTGCTGCACGCACACGACCCCGATATGTTGATCGTGGTGTTGACTGGCTATGCGAGCATTGCCACCGCGGTCGAAGCGATCAAACTCGGCGCCTGCCACTACCTCGCCAAACCTTCAAACACCGACGATATCGAAGCGGCCTTCGAGCGTGCCGCCGGCGACGATACGGTGGAGCTGACCGAACGCCAGACCTCGATCAAAACCGTGGAGTGGGAACATATCCACGAAGTGCTGGCGGCTTCGAATTTCAATATTTCCGAAGCTGCGCGCCGGCTCGGTATGCATCGCCGCACACTGGCGCGCAAACTGGAAAAAACCCGAATCAAATAAACCGGCAGGAAATAGTTGCAGGGGAGGGCAGGATGCACATTGGAAATCTGTTTGCCGATCGGCCACAGCGGACTATCGATGCTCCGCTAGGTTGCTTGTTGATTTGCCTGTTCATTTGACCCGCCGATTGCGATCTGAGCAGCTCTGCATTGGCCAATTGCGTTTCAGTCCTAACGACAGCGTCCCGCGCCATTATCAGTTCATGCTCCATTTTTTGCTGTGCGGACCGTTGTTGCGACAGATGTTTTTTCGCCTCATTCAGTTCCGACACGAGACGCCCACTCAAAGACGGCTGATATCTTGCGACAGTCCCGAGCGAGAGATCTGCAGCATCTGTATTAACTGATCAGGCGGCAGCGGCCTGAAAAACAGGTAGCCCTGCATCTGGTTGCAACCACGTGCGCGCAACAGCTCGCACTGTTCGGTAGTTTCCACACCTTCCGCTACGACACTCAAGCCCAGGCGGAAAGCCATCGCAATGATGGCTTCGACGATGGCCAGGCTACTGGGGTCAGTGGCAATCTCCCGCACGAACGATTGATCGATTTTCAAAGTGTCGACGGGGAAGCGTTTCAGATAGCTGAGACTGGAATAGCCAGTACCGAAATCGTCCAGCGAGAGGTGTACCCCAAGCGACTTTAATTCCCGCATGGTACGAATTGCCGATTCGACATCGTGCATGAGCATGCTTTCGGTTAGCTCAAACTCCAGATCTGTCGGCTCGATGCCAGCTTGCTGTACCGCCGCTTCGATCTTGCGAACGAGATTTTTTCCGCGAAATTGGCGTGCCGACAAATTGATGGCGATACGCTGGGGAGCAATTTTCTGGCTGCGCAGCAGCTGCATTTGCTGGCAGGCGGTATGCAATGCCCAATCGCCGATTGGGACAATCAGGCCGGTTTCCTCCGCGATGGGAATAAATCGCGCAGGAGAAACCATACCTTCGTGCGGGTGTTGCCAGCGCAGCAGCGCTTCCGTGCCAACGATGCCGCCTGTCAGTAAATCGATTTGTGGCTGGTAGTGCAGCCGCAATTGATCGTGCTTCAACGCTTGGTGCAGCGCCGATGCCAATGTCAGGCGTTGCGGGTCGTGAATACCCGCTTCAACTGAGTAGCTGCACAGGGTATTGCCGCCCAGTTGCTTGGCGCGATATTCGGCAATCCCTGCGTATTTGAGCAACTCGTCCGCATTGCCGGCGTGATCCGGATAGGTGGCGATCCCGATTCTGCAGGTGACAAACAAATCCTGCCCACCGATTTCGATAGATTGGTTAAAGGCATTCAGTATGCATTGCGCAATTGGCGTAACGCTGTCTTCACCCACACGGCTTACCAGCACAACTGCAAACTCATCACCAGCAACGCGCGCTATCAATGCCAGCTCGCCTACGGATTCGCGCAAACGTTGCGCGGTTAACTTCAACAACTCTTCGCCGGCCTGATGTCCGAAAGTGTCGACGACCGGCTTGAAGCGATCGAGATTGATCTGCAGAACACTGATACTGAATTGACTGATGTCGGTAAATGCGATTGCCTGTTGCAGGTGGTCATAGAGTTGGCTGCGCTTCGGCAGGCCGGTGAGTTCGTCGTAATTCGTCAGGTACTGAATGCGTTGCGTGGCGGCTTCACGTTCACTGATATCTTCGACGTACGAAAAACTGGACTCCTCGTCTTCGTAGTTGATGTAGCTGGAGGTAATCAGAACCGGAAAAATTAATCCATTGCTGCGGCGGTGCATCGAACGAAGTTGCAGCGAGCCTTGCTGTTTTAATTCCTGCCAGTAAAGCGGCCAGTTCTCTGCCGTCAAGCGCATGCTGAAATCCCACACCTGCATCGCCATCAGTGTGTCGCGTGTATACCCGAGCATTGTGCAGGCGGCACTATTTACATAACCCAGGGTTCCATTGCTGCGAATCTGAAATATCGGATTTCGGGCATTATCGACAGCCAATTGTGTCAGCTTAAGTTTGCGCTCGGTCTGGTGGCGCTCGGTGATATCGTGAGCTGATGGCACCAGATAGCTAATTTTTCCATTGCGATCAAAAACCGGCTGCAATGAGAAATCCATTGCCAGCACCCGATTGTTTTGTCCTTGTACGAAAATGTCGAAGCGTGACGAGTTGCCGGCGGCAGCGGACCGTATGGCCGTGCGCAAACGCTGTTTAGATTCCTCGCAATAATCCCACCAAGGCGTAGCGTCGAACGGCCGCCCCCGGACCTCCGCCAGATCTTTGCCGATGTAATCGAGCGCAGCGCGATTGGCGTAGGCCAGCGTACCGTCGTTGGCGAGCAGGCCGACAAATACGGCCGGGTTAAACTCATCCATGATGATTTGCTCAAGGTGTATGTTGTGTGGCGACATGATTTTACTCCGCCTGGTCAGGATGGTTTGGATCAGCGCATGCGATACAATTTTTCAGGTTGGAAATCAGGGCCACCTGCGCCCGAAAATCGGCCAACATTGCATCGATACATTGTCGCTGCACCGCGCTGGGTTGGATCGAGCGCAGCGTAGTTGCCAGCTCCTGCTGCAGTTGGTCTGCACAGTCGTGGTATTGCGCGAGCAGTCGACGCTGGTGTGACTCAGCGGCGGCCAGCCGCCGCTGCAGCATCAACAGTTTCGTTTCGTCATGTTTGTGTTGTGCCCGGGTGTGCTGTGCCTGATCCACATGTACCAACACGGCGTCGATCAACGGCAGGATCGACAGTAGCCAACGCCGAATCTGCTCGCGCTGCTCCGATGTCAATTCGGCTCCGCTGATAAAAATCCGGCAACAGGAAAACAGCGCGAGAAAATCGTTGCGCTGTTCCAGCCAAGGCTGATCGATGTCTGGCACCAGCGCCTGCAGCAATTGTTTGGAGCGCGCATCGGTTACAGCGGCGCTTGCCGTCCAGCATTGTGTATGGCTGCCTTTCAGGTAGATGCGCGTTTCGAGATTTGCAGCTTGTAGCGCCCCCAGCAGATATGCGGCTGCGTGCTCCAATGATTCGGCCCTAGCGATTTTTAGTAACAAGCCTGCGGTGTTCATGTCGTGAGCCGGTGCAACGGCAGCGATTGCATTAGGTATTGCACAGAGCTGCCGGCTGTCGGTCGTCTGATGTAGTAAGCCAATACGGTGCCGCAGGTTTTCAGTTTCCAGTTCTAGCATCGCCACGCAGTTATCGTAGTCGCGCAGCAATAAGCCCAGCTGGGCGATGGGAAGCCTTTGCTCAGCTTGCTGGGTCGGCGTGCGCTGGCAGTTGGAAAGTTCCTGCTCCAGGTTCAATATCAGCCGCCGCTGTTGACTGTTGATATCGCGCATCGTGGCGAGCTGAGCGAGATTTTTCCGTTGCGTCTGTTCGATATCGTGTAACTGGGTTTCGTGCGTGTCCGCTTGCGTCTGCCCGGTGGTGGCACCGCTGCTGGAAACAATCAGGCGCACATCGTTGATGGCGCGACGGTCGCTAAAAGTTTTTGTCATACCTTTTTGTATTGCTCGGCTCGCTTCGGCTTTTTGCAGACGATGCTGCATAAGTTTGGCTGCGGTTTTGAGAATGTTACGGTCGCTGTGCGACGCCCCTTGGTCCACTAGCGCATCCAGTTCGGCGCTCAGCCACTGGCTGCGAAGTTTTGCCAGCGCTTTGGTTTCGTCATCGATACTGGCGTGTTTCAGCAGTAACCGCGTATTTTCCACTTCGCGCAGCAAAAAAAATTCTACCCGTTGTTTCGACCACTCGCTCAGCGTCAGTTGTTGCCGGACTCTTTTTTTATTTATGCGCAGTAAAAAAAACAACAATCCGCTCGCGAACAGCGTCGATAGGACAGCGAATTCAATCGCAATGAGGAAGAGCGCGTTGTCGTACATGATCCTGTGCTCGCTGGGGGCCGCCTCAGCACTTGCGGATTACTCATGGTAATGACTCCGCAATGCGCTCAAACTCGCGATGCTGGTATGTGGATCGCTCAGTGGTAATAGTTGGGGAGGACATCCACCAATGACAGGACCAGATTGAGGTTATTTATGCGTATCAGATTGTTTGCGGGCTCCCGGCGGGAGTCGAGCACTTGACGGCCAGTGCGCGCACGAAGCGCTACGAGCAGCTCGCGGAAGCACTCGCTGCGCTTATTCGCGATGGTCGCTTGCGGCCGGGTGATCGAATACCGTCGGTGCGACAAGTTAGCGCGCAATATCGCGTGAGCCCGGCGACGGTATTCCAGGCGTATCGGCTACTGGAAAGCCGCGGGCTGATTCGGACACGCGCTCGCTCGGGGCATTACATCAGCGAGCAAGTCGAGCGTGTACTTTTCGAGCCGGCCGCATCGCACCCGGCTGAACTCTGCAGCAATGTTGACGTCAGCCAATTGGTGTTCTCCATTTTGCGGGCGGTAACAGACCCGCAGGTGGTGCCGTTGGGCTCTGCATTTCCATCGCCGGAGTTATTTCCGTGGGCGCGCCTGAAGCGCTCGTTGACGAGCGGGAATCGCTTTATTAATCCGTGGAGTACGGTAATGCATTTGCCGCCCGGAAATACCTTGCTGCGCCGTCATATCGCCTGGCGCCATTTGGCGGTAGGGATGGCCGTAGCGGCGGATGATGTGATCATCACTGACGGTGCATTGGAAGGGTTGAATTTGTGCTTGCAGGCGGTGACGCGTCCGGGTGACGTGGTGGCGATTGAGTCGCCGGGCTTTTACGCGGCGCAACAGGCACTCGAGCGCTTGAATTTGCGCGCGGTGGAAATTCCCGTTGATCCGCGCGAAGGCGTGGATCTCGCCGCATTGAGCGATGCGCTGAAGCAGCACCCGATACGGGCCTGCTGGTTCATGACCAATTATCAAAATCCGGTGGGTGCGCTGATGCCGGAGGTAAAAAAGCGCGAGCTGGTGCGGCTGCTGGCGCGTCACGACATTCCGCTGATTGAAGATGATGTCTACGGCGAATTGTATTTCGGCGACGTCTACCAGCGCCCGGCGAAAGCTTATGATGAGAGCGGCCTAGTTATGTATTGCAGTTCGTTTTCAAAAACTCTCGCGCCAGGGTATCGCGTTGGCTGGGTGCTACCCGGTCGTTTCGGCCCAAAAATCGAGCAGATGAAATTGATGACGACGTTGTCAGCCAGTATGCCGGCGCAAGTGGCAATCGCCGATTTTCTGCAGCATGCCAGTTATGATCGGCACTTGCGCAAACTCCGCGCCGCGCTGCAGGGGCAGCATCAGCTAATGGCGCAGGCAATCGCCCGACATTTTCCATTCGAGATAAAAGTCACGCGCCCACAGGGCGGCTATTTTTTATGGCTGGAATTGCCGCAAGGGGTCGATACGCTGGTCGTTAATCAGCATGCACTGGTGCAGGGAATCAGTCTCGCACCGGGTCCGATTTTTTCCATCAAGCAGGAGTATCGGAATTTTATCCGGCTTAATTTCGGACATCCACACACCGCTAAAACTGAGCAGGCGCTGGCAACAATAAGTGACATTGTCGCTTCAATGATTTAGCGGCTGTACGGTCAGCAGAGCAATGATCGAGACTTATGCGCTCAGGCCCAGATGATGATTAGGAAAATGGAAAAAGGCTGTCGTGAATACATGGTTACATGTTAATTGACATAGTCGTTGAAAACGCTACTCTTTATCGATGCCTTACGCACTTACATCGGAAACTATACGGTTCATTCTAACCAGCATCCCTTCAGTGGCTTATCTGGAAGGACTGCTTCTTCTGCATGGTGAGCCATCTATTCAATGGGCTGCGAGCGACATGGCGCGTCGGCTTTATGTGAGTGACAAAGTCGCGCAGGCCCTGCTTGAGCAGCTGTGCGCTAGTGGATTTGCTCACCGCATCGACACGAGCTCTCCTCTTTATCGATACCAACCGCTGTCGGAAATACTGCAGCGGCATGTCGATCAGTTGGCCTTGGCTTACGCGGAGCATCTTGTCGAGATAACGAAGCTCATCCATTCGAAATCTGATAGAGCCGCACATCAGTTTGCAGACGCATTTAAATTGCGAAAGGAGGATTGAGTCGGTGGCAGTTCCTATTTACTTTCTCTGTATGCTGACTTCGGGGCTTTGCTCCTACCTGCTTTTTTCAGCTTATCGCAAAAATCATGTCGCATTATTGATGTGGAGCGCGTGGTGTTTCGCAGGCTTAACATTTACCAACTTTTTAGTCATTCTTGATCGCGTGTTCTTTCCTGATGTCGACTTACTGGGATTGCGCCTCGCTTCGCAGCTGATAGCGTTGTCATTGTTATTGTTTGGTCTTTTGTGGCGGGAGAATTGACATGATTGACCTCCTAGCTGGCGCCATTGCCTTCGCAAGCTTGATGGTTGGACTTATTTTTCTCCGCTTTTGGCGGAACACGCACGATCGTTTTTTTATTTACTTCGCGCTATCTTTTTGGATTGAGGGGCTGAATAGGTTGATTTCCGGCATCACCCATTCGTGGTACGAAGATACACCCGAGCGCTACCTAGTACGCCTAGTCTCTTACGGTCTTATTGTTCTGGCGATCTGGGAAAAAAATCGGTCCCCTCTTCAAAAGTAGTCAACCATACGCTTTCGGAAATATTTTTTCCCCTACTATTGCGGCCAAGTACGTGTCATTGGAATGGCTGCTTTCGCAGAAATATCTGCGAATGGCAGCTTTGGCCGGAGGCTGTGTGAAAACATAGTGGCATTGGGTAAAATTACTTCGTTGCAATGAAGGAGTATTGCATGAGGCGATTTGTCGAAAGTGTGTGCCGCGAGCAAAGCACGTTATTTCCCGAAACGCTCGATGATTATATCGGCGAGAACAATCCGGTACGCGTGATTGATGTATTTATCGATCAGTTAAACACATAAAAAATCAGCTAGAGCACGCCACCCAAATCTCCCTCACCGATTCCGATGCGCGCGCGACCGCCACGAGTACCAGCTGCAGTTTAGTGGGATTACAACGTACAAACGGCCGTTGAACCGAAGCACCATTTGATCGTTGCCAACGACGTCACCAATGTGGATGGGAGCTACGCACTTTTTAACAAGGGCACTGCCACGCGTGCGAACTGAAATGAGTTTGCATGTGCTTGCGTATAATTTGAAGCGAGTGATGAAAGTTGTGGGAGTTGGTAAGTTGATAACAGCGATGCAGGCCTAAAAAGGCCTTCGCATTAATTTTTTTAAAGTGCGATCATCGTTTTTATAACCCTGACCGAAAAAGTGCGCATCGCCGCGTCATCTGCACTTGTTATTGTTGATGTTTTCACGCGGTCTCGCCGAACTGCTGAAGTGGCTTGATCTATGCCGATTGTCCGCTTCACGCTGCGCAGCTGTTGAATACACTTTTGAATGATGAATATCGGCAGCGGGTCGACTGGTCGCTGCGTTTTAACTTTCTATTTCCCTTCCGCCAATTTTCCCGGCCGCGAATCGTAACCCGGCAGATGCAGGCCGCCATCGACATGAATCAATTCGCCGGTCACATAGCGCCACATTTCCGACGCCAGAAACACCACGACCGGGCCGACATCGTCCTCGGGATCGCCGTTGCGTCCGAGCGGTTTGCGCGCTGCGGTTGTTTGGCACCAGGCCCAGTACGGTTCCGATCTTTAAATATCCGACAAACACAGCCGTGCCATTTCCAGGCGTGCCTCTTCATGCCGTTCCTGCACCAGCAGCGAGTGAAATAAACGCCGCACGGAATCATTGGTGGCTGACCTGGCGAGTCGTTCGTAAAGCGTTATTAACGTGTGGTCCATTTGCTGGCCGAGCCGTACGACGGCCTCTACAGCCTGTGTTTCCAGCAAGGGCAATTCGCGTGCGGAGGGTAGGTACACCGCCCATTCCAAAGGGGTTTCGAGGGCCTCATCGCGCAGCTCCGTGCCGCAGCGACGCACTGATCGTTGCAGGCTGCGTTCGTGGCGATAAAGATATTCGAGCAACAACTGCATATCCCCTTCGTCGACGGTGTCTCGCAGGGTTTCATAATGCGTGGCGAGATCGCCGTGAAAGCGAATGACATCAAGCAGGATTTCGCGCGTAGTGCGGACATTCGACAGCATAAGAACTCCTCGGTAGTTATTGTTTGGCACGGGAGGCTGGTCGTTGCAGCAGCGCGCTGGATGTTGGCGGCGAGGGCGCGTTGTGCGGCAAGTGTGCCGTGGCTGCCCGGCGGCTGCAACCTCAATCTGGCCAGTTTTAACCTGATTACAGCGATTAATTTTGGATGAATTTTGATCAGCTTGGGGCGCGTCCGATAACGGCTGTGTTCGACGGGCCATACACAAAGTTATCAACAGCTTTTTGCACAAAATCTGGGGACAATACTGGTTCCGTCGCGACGGGGGCATTGTTTCTGGGCGTTCAAAAAAACGACGCTCGGCTGCTCAAATTCTGCTTATTTCCCGACGAATATTCGTCATCCATTATTTGTTCATATCATTGCAATAATCCGCGCCTATCATTTTTCGCCCCTGCAACTACGCGAAAAAAATGTCCTGCAGATGCCTTGAGCGCATTTATCCACAGGCCGGAAAGGGGGCAAAACAGTCAGTTGGCGGGCTTGCGGCGAGAGCAGCTACTAACGTTTTTGAGGTCAGCCAGTAGACGTTTCTAACAGATTGTCCATGTTGCGCGGGGAGTGTTTTTTCAACGCTTGGCAGAGGTGGGGTGGTCGAGCTGGGGCGGGTCGATTTCTTCTACGTAATCTGCCTGCAACCACCAGGGTTTCGCCTCATATTGGCGCAGGTGATTGCGGCGCTCGAAGCGACGCCGGCAGCGGCCCGCTGAAGAAGCCTGATTTTGGCGCCGGTCTGTCAGCGAACGTCGATCATTGAAATCAAGCATGGCGGGAGATTAGGCTCAACTGAGAGAACCCTATTCTAACGGCGAGCGCGACAGGTACAAAGGCGCGTGATCAGAGAACTGTGTTCTAAATCAAAATTTAAGGATGCGGATGGGATTTGAGCATGCGCTGATCAGTGATGGTGCCCACCGGGGCCGTGCACGTGACCATGAGAAAGTTCTTCCGGGGATGCATCGCGCACTTCGGCGATACGCACGGCGAAATGCAGTACCTGACCAGCTAGCGGATGGTTGCCGTCGACGGTGACAGTGTCTGCGGTGACTTGGGTGATCACGACTGGCAGGTTGCCGCGATCGGATTGAGCGCTGAATTGCATACCCGCTTCGAGTTTGTCGGGGTCCGGGAACGCCTGCCGCGGCACTTCCTGTACCAGATCCTCGCGATGGACACCGTAACCGTCTTCCGGCTGGACTGTAACCGATAATTCGGCACCGGCACTTTTGCCGGCCAGTTGGCTTTCGAGACCGCGAATGATATTGCCTGCGCCGTGCAGATAGGTCAGTGGATTGTCAGCTGCCGAAGCGTCGAGCACTTCGCCTGCATCATTGGTGAGCTGATAATGGAAACTGACTACGCTGTTGTCGCTGATTAACATGCCGGGCACCTCGCTGGGGTCGGGCAGTGTACCCGGAATTTTTGGGGCTCTCAAACGGTCGGCGTATCTGTCATTG
>JBEVMI010000261.1:0-3209 GCA_040508685.1 Spongiibacteraceae bacterium | reverse complement strand
GTCGACGAACATCGCGCCCTGGCTGAACGTGGCAATGGCCACAGCGCAGCACTCGGTACCTCACTGCAGCAGCTGACCTTGTTGAGTCGCAATAATCTTGACGACCTTTCCGGCCTGCAGCGTTCGCTCGATGAACACGCGCTGGCCAGCGAATCGCTGAGCGAACAATTACAGGAGGTCAACGATCGCGTTATCGAACACGCCGGCCAGGCGGAACGGTTGCGCGCGTTGACCGGTTATCTGACGCAGTTGACGCAGGTCGATGGCGCCGCCTCCACCGGCGGTGGCGTCCCGGAACCATCTTTCAAGACTGTGTCGCGGCAAGCGGCAGCAGGCAAATCACCGAAGTTGGCAGTGGTGGAATCATGATCTGGATACCCGCGTTCCTGACAGTGTTGTTTCTGCTCGGCATGGGCCTGGTGTTGAATTTACGCACGGGCAATAAACGCGAACAGCTGCTAGCCATCTTGGCGATGCAACTGGAACATGTGCTGACCCTGATTCAGGGCGTACAAAAACATCGCGGCCTCAGCGGCCAGACCAGCGCGCCCGCGCTGCGTCAACGCGAACAGCTCGCATTGCAGCTGGATCGGCAGTGGTCGGATTGGTCGACGCTATTCAATACCGAAACCACACGCGCCGCGCCGCGCGATAAATCTTCTGAACCGGGAGCCGGCACGTTCATAACGTGGAAAGATCTGCGCGCAACGCCGACCGATTTTAATCGCCATTGCCGTCTGATCGATCAATTGCTGGTCGCCCTGGAACTATTGGAGCGTGCGCTGCTGGGTTTGAATCAGCAGCGCCTGAACCCACAGAAAAGCCCATCGCTGCAATCGACGACAACGGCGCTGACCGCGCGCTGCCGTGAAATCGAAGATCTGGGGCGCGTGCGCGGTCTTTCGGTGCGGGCGGCGCGCCACCCGCAATGTCCGATCGAAATGGAAGTGCCGTTGCGGTACCTGTGTCGACGCCTGGCTGCAGGTACGTTGCAAGCCAGTGATCCTGCGATCGGCATGGCGCTGCGGGAAATCCAACAAAAACTGCTCGATACAACGCGCGTGACCATCGACCCGGAGCGGTGTTTTGCGTTGTTGACGCCGAGCATGGATCGCGCGCTGGCAAATTTGCGGGACACCCTGCCAACCGCGCGTACCCCTGCTACAAAAACGCGCGCGCTATCTCCTCATTTGCCGGTGCCGTCGGGTTATGGCCGGATCGGATCGGTAAGTTAAAGCGCACCTATTTGACCTGCAGCCACTCGCCCGAAGGCAGTTTGACGTATTGCCCGGGCGGCGTTTTTTCAATGGCCTTCTTGCCGGCCAGTTGTTCGACGGCGTCGAGCGCAGTGCCGTTGCGTTGTGCAATTTCGGCGTACGCGGCTTTGCGTTTGGCATTGATATCGTTTACCAGCGCCGTCACTGCCGGGGTTGCGGTGCCGACCACGCCGAGATATCCGCTCGGTTGTTCGCCGACCAGTCCGCTGGCTTTGGCGGCATCAAGCTCCAGGCTGAAGGCCAGCGCCGACCAGCTCAGTCCCGCGACCAGCAAGGTGGTGTGCAGCAATTTTTTCATGGCGTGATCCTCTCGATAATTGTCATTCGACGTGCAATCAGAACAGGCCGCTATCTTCCGACAGCACTTGATCCAGATCCTTTTCTACCTTGACGCGAATTTCGTGTTTGATATTGACGTTGAGATTGATGGTGATGGGTTCGTCGGCGGCGACCTTGACCGTCGGCGTGCAGCCCACGGTCAACAACAGGCCGAGGCCGAAACCGGCGAACAGTGTTTTGCCCGGGTAATTCATGGTGCGGCTCCCTTATCGTTTTTGCGCAGGGGGTGGTTTGGCGCGCGGGGTTTGCTGTTGCAGGGTTTTGATGCGTTGTTCGATCCTAGCACTGATGTCATCGCCGATCTGCAAGGTGCGCAGCAGATCGGGAATGTTCTCGCGAATGTTGAGATTGAAGTTGACCGGCGGAGTGTCCGGCGCGGTGGGGTTGCGGCCCTTGAGCGTTACACCCAGCAACACATCGCCGCTGTTCGCTGTGGCGAGCGATGTTTCGCCTGACGTCCCTGACCAGGAATCCATCGCAGAATCCAACGCAGAGCCCGACGCAGTGTCTGGTGAAAAATCCAACGAGAAGTCGGCGCGAATGGCCATGCTGTCGTAGTGAAAGTTTTCCAGCGCGGTCAGCGCCAGCGCCAGGGCGGGGTTCGGTACCGCGCTGGCTGGTGTGGCACCTTGATACCGCAATAATCCGCCGGGCGGGCGCGCCTGCAATTGCGCGCCATCGACGCGCAGGCCCGTTTTGGATAATCGCACCGGTACGCTGCCGTCGAGTGTACCGGTGCCTTCGATACCTTCCTGCAGCGCCAGAATTTCTGCGAGCTGCAATTGTTCGAGTTGCAACGTAAGCCGATTCTCGGCGGCGTCCAGGGTGTAGGTCAGCGCCGGCTGGCTGATTTTCCCTCCGAATAAATCGGCCGAAAAATTCTGCAGCTGCACGGTGTCGGTGTTGGCGGACAGCGTGCCACCGATATTGCGCACGGGAATGCCGGCGGTGATTTCGGCGATGGTTATCGGCTGCGATTGCAAACTCAGCGTGTCGTCACGATAGTCGGCGCGCACATGGGCGTCGACGCCGCGAAACAGATGGTGGTTGTAGAAACCGCCGAGTTGTTTGGTGTGTAGCGTGCCGTCGCCGCGCACGCCTTTTGCGTCCCAGAACAATTGCCCCTGCACGCTTAATTGCCCGCTGGAAAAGTCGAGCGGGTACGGCCAGTTTTTAACGATCGCCGGCAGGTAGTTGCCGTTTTCGCGAAACACCAGCGGCTCTGACTGCGCGTGTATTTCGCCGCGCTGGGTGTCCGTTCGATAGGTGAGGGTGCCATCGAGGCGATAAATCCTGGCGACGTCGCGCCATTGCCATTTGCCATCGAGTCGATTGCCGGTCAATTGCAGCGTGGTTTCGACGCGCGCCGGGCGCAGCCGCAATTTGCCGGCGGGTAGTTCAGGCGTGGTGACGGCGATGTGCGCATTCGCCGCGAGGGGTGTGCCGTATTGCAGCGATAACTGGTCGAGGGTCGCGGTGGTGTCGATGCCGGCAGTTTTGTCGCGTATCTGCGCGTCGATGCGCACGGGAGCGAAGGTAATGTGGCGCTGCTCGAAATCGATCTGGTAGTGCGTGTTGTTGTCGATCTGCGTG
>JBEVMI010000258.1:0-3933 GCA_040508685.1 Spongiibacteraceae bacterium | reverse complement strand
TGCCGAATTCGAAACCCACACGCTGCCGCCCGGCTCCCTGCTCGATCAGAAAATCTGACATGCCCTGCGCGCCGCGGCGGCACCCTTAGTCGAGTCCGGTCACGCCGCGTAAACTGCGGGCTGTTTCGTCTTTGAGGTGACTTATGCCCGCTTACACGGCCCCCCTTCGCGATATGCAATTTGTCCTGTTCGACCTGTTCGGCGCCGAAAGGGTGTGGGCGCAGTTGCCCGCGTTCGATCAGTTATCGCGCGATCTGGCCGAGGCGGTACTGGGTGAAGCGGCGCGGTTGATGGGCGAAGTCATCGCGCCGAACTCGCGTGCGGCGGATGAGTTCGGTGTGGTCTGGCGCGACGGCGAAGTCACCACTGCGCCGGGTTATCGCGAGGCGTGGCGCGCGTTGGCGCAAGGCGGCTGGCAAGGGCTGTCCGGCAATACGGATTTCGGCGGCCAGAATATGCCAAAGCTGCTGGCGCTGATGGTTGAGGAAATGTTGTGCGCGGCCGATGTCGCCTTCAGCCTCTACCCGGTGCTGTCGAGTGGTGCTGCGCTGTTGCTCGAAGCGCACGCGAGTGCGGAACAAAAAGCGCAATACCTGCCGCCACTGTATCGCGGTGACTGGGCTGGCGTGATGTGCCTGACCGAGTCGCACGCGGGTTCCGATCTCGGCATCATTCGCACCCGTGCCGAACCGCAGGCCGATGGCAGCTATCACATCAGCGGCACCAAGATTTTCATCACCGGCGGCGAACACGACCTGACTGACAACATCGTGCATCTGGTGTTGGCGCGCCTGCCGGATGCACCCGCCGGCACCAAAGGTATTTCGTTATTCGTGGTACCGAAGGTCCTTCCCGACACCCATGGCCTTTTCGGCGCAGACGGCACACCGGGCGGCCGCAATGCCGTGCGCTGCAGTGCGGTCGAACACAAGATGGGCATTCACGCCTCCAGCACCTGCGTGCTGAATTACGACGGCGCCACCGGCTGGCTGATTGGCGATCTCGGTCGCGGTCTCAATTACATGTTCACGATGATGAATTACGAGCGGCTGACGGTCGGGGTGCAGGGGCTCGGCGCCGGCGAACGTTCATTCCAGGGTGCGCTGGCGTACGCGCGCGAACGTTTGCAGGGACGTGCGGCGGGCGGGGCCATCAATTCCACTGGCCCTGCCGACCCGATCATCGCGCACGCCGATGTGCGGCGCATGCTACTCAATCAGAAAGTCATCACCGAAGGCGGGCGGGCATTGGCGGCGTATGTCGGCTTGCAACTCGATCTCGCCAAATACGGTGCGGGTGCAGAGCAGCAATTGGCGGAACAGCGGGTCGCGCTGCTGACGCCGATCGCCAAGGCATTTCTCACCGATCAGGGGTTCGATTGCTGCGTGCTCGGCCAGCAGATATTCGGCGGCCACGGTTATATCCGCGAGTCGGGTATGGAGCAGCTGGTGCGCGATGCGCGCATCACGCAGATTTACGAGGGCACCAACGGCATTCAGGCGCTCGACCTGCTCGGGCGCAAGGTGGTCGCGAATGGCGGCAAGACGGTGTGGCCGCTGCTTGCCGAAATGCGCGCGTGCGCGGCAGGGTCGAGGGAGTTCGCGGCGCCATTGGGTGCCGCGATTGACGATCTGGAGACGATCACCCACTGGTTGATCGAGCGTGCGGCGACCGATGCGCACGCCGTCAATGCTGCCGCGGTCGACTACCTCAATCATTTCGGGCTGACGCTGTCGGCGTGGTTGTGGGCACGGGCCGCCGCGGTGGCCGCGGCTCAGGCGGATGCTGCCGACGGGTTTTATCGAGCGAAAATTCAGGCGGCGCAGTTTTTCTTCGCGCGCTGCCTGCCGCGCATTTACGTCCACAGCGCGGCGATTCGCGCGGGTAGTGCCGGTCTTATGGCGCTGGCAGTCGATGAGTTTGCGTACTGAGGTTGCCGCCAACGATTGCATCGCGTGGCGGCGGACGGGGATAATCGGCGCCCTTGTGATCGACCCTGGCGATTGCCAGAAGAGAATGACCATGAAAGAAAATCAGCTCTACCCGGAAGACCAGGCGCGTGTCGATCAATACCTGCGCGAGGGTTACAACGATGTCGAGCGCAAACCGTTTCGCCCGCTCTACATGATGGCGCTGCTGACCACCGTGGTTACCCTCTTCAGCATATTGGCCGTCGTGATCGCCCGCGTCGCAGGTGTTTACTGAGCTGTTTTGCCGGCAATTTCCGCGCGTTTTGGCAAGGGGCGCTCCGCGCATTTCAAGGCTAGGCGCGTTCGGGACCTTTTGGTATAGTGCGCGCCTCGTCGCGTCAGGCGACGAGATTTCGGGCATTAGCGCAGTCCGGTAGCGCACTACGTTCGGGACGTAGGGGTCGGAGGTTCAAATCCTCCATGCCCGACCATATTGAAGTCCAGCACCGTCCAAGCAAGTCCACTAAACCCGCAGAAATGCGGGTTTTTTGTTTCTGTACCTTCCAATACCGTCCAGCCACAACCACAGACAGCCAGTCCTTTTAGGGGGAATATCTGGGGGCATGTTCAAACCCCCCTGGGGGCATCGTGGCTGGCAAAGGACTCGAAAAGCGATCCGAAGCGCTGCGGCAAAGGAGATCCGCCAATCCATCATCGGCACGGTGCAGAATCAATGCTCAGCGCTTCCTCGCCAACGACCCCCACCATGTCAAGGTGGTGCTCTATGGGCTACGGATCAGACATGTCCTTCTTCGCGGGTCCTGCGCCTTTCTGGCGCCGAGAATCGCGCGTACCATCGCCCACAACATCAACATAGGACGTTCACGCATGACTTTCTTTCCAGCCTGCTCAGTGGCGCCGTGCTGGTGTTGTGCGGGACGCTATTCGCGACCGGTACGCATCGCGTGGTGATAAATGCATCGCGTAAAACTGCAACAGTCGTTTGAGCAGCCGGCTTCCACCCTCAATCCCGCACTCCTGATTTGGTCCAAGCAGCTACGAAAGAGCAGTGGTTGACACTCGATAGGCATTTCTTATATACGTGTATATAGATAATCCTCCTCCGTAAATCGAGTCTATACACCATGTATAAAACTATAAGCGCTACCCTTGCTGTCCTATTTTTTGTTCTCGCCGTTCCATCGACATATGCAGATGAAAGTGGTGCCGAAAAAACAATGGTGACAAACGATGACAATGCTCTCGTTACGATTTATCACATCGAGGGGCGCCGTTCAGAGCGCGTAGCTTGGCTGTGCGAGGAATTGGGGATTCCCTACAAGCTGGTGTTCAATGTCGGTGACCTGAAAGGTTCGATGCAGAATATCAAGAGTGTCAGCTCGATGGGTGTGGCGCCGACAGTTCGCATCGACAATCAAATTATCGTCGAGTCCGGCGCAATTCTGCAGTACATCCAGATGAAATATGCGGGTGGGCGATTGGCACCTCCCGTGGGCTCGCCGGATTTTCCTTACCATTTGCAGTGGCTGCATTATTCGGAGGGTTCGGCGATGTATCGAATCGTCGCTGAAAGCCTGCTGCGGCAGATCGATGGTCAGTTCAAGCCGACACCGCTCACGCAGCTGCATATGAGCGGCGCAGCCCGCACGCTGGCATTCATGGAAGAGTTTCTATCACAGCACTCGTATTTCGGCGGCGAGGAGTTCAGTTCGGCCGACATCATGATGCACTTCCCTACCAAAGTGGTCTCGATTTTCACGCCGCAGAAGCTTGAAGATTACCCGCACGTTCTGGCGTGGCGAAAAAAGGTGGAAGCGCGCCCGGCGTTTCTGCGTACGATGAAGGCGACGCTGCCGAATGGACCGACGGGGAATATCTGACACTAGAAGATCGCGGTGAAGCGGTCAGTGTGCATTCGATGAATAATTTCAGCCCGACTGCGGGCCGGAATTAGTTTTCGAAAGGCGACCCCGAGACGGTAATTCATTTACTGCGCGCGCCG
>JBEVMI010000220.1:0-5527 GCA_040508685.1 Spongiibacteraceae bacterium | reverse complement strand
CGGCGCGCGCGACGCCGGACAACCACGGATATTTCAAAAATGTCGCCAGCGTTGCATACGTCAACCGCATGCCGTCTTCGTACTGGTGATATTCGGATTTGGTGAGAATGCGAAAACCCTGCGCATTGCCCTCGAACCATTCCAGGTCGGCGCGCTGATCGGCGTCGAAGCCGTGCAGGACTTTATCGCCGCGCTCCTGAAACCACGCGCGAATCGCCCGTTCGCCGGTGTGGCCGAACGGCGGGTTGCCGATATCGTGCGCCAGGCACGCCGACTGCACGATGTCGCCGAGGTCGGTGTCTTCGATGCCGTGCGGCAACAGGCCGCGTTGATGCAGCACTTCGCCGACGCGAATGCCGAGCGTACGACCGACACACGACACTTCGAGGCTGTGCGTCATCCGGTTGTGAACGTGATCGTTGGTCGCGAGCGGGTGAACCTGGGTTTTACGGGCGAGGCGGCGAAACGCGCCGGAAAAAATAATCTTGTCGTGATCGCGCAGGAAGGCGTTGCGGCCGGACTCCTGTTTGGCGGGCCGGTCGCCGAGCCGTTTGCTGTTGAGCAATGCTTCCCACTGCATCGTATGGTTATCCACGCCGCTCACAACACCGATTCAAATAATTCGAGCTGCGGATGGCCGAGATAAATACCCTTGGTATCGCCGGCGCCGCGATGCGCGTTGCGAAACGCATCGGAATGCGTCCACGCGTCAAACGCTGCGCGCGATTCCCACACCGAATGCGAAGCGAACAAGGTGTGTTGTTCCGTGGTCGCGCCGCGCAGCAGATTAAAATTCTTGAATCCCGGCACACCGTCGAGATAAGACTCGCGATTTTTCCAGACGGCGATGAAATCCTCTTCGCGGCCGAGCGCGATCTGAAAACGGTTCATGGCGATAAACATGGCGGTAACCTCATGTCTGGGAAGGTGGGATGGCAGTGGCGGAGTGTAACGCAGGCCGCTGGCGCGCGGCGTCACCCGTCATTGGCACGCTGCGCGTAAGCGGAGCTGGAGTGCCAGTAAATCCAATACGTCAACGCCATCAGGGCAGCCAGCCCGGCCGGCATCAACAGCGCGAAAAACCCCAGATTTTCAAAACCCAGTGCGCCGACGGTGCCGCCAATAATAAAACCGGCGATCAGCGTGATATATAAAATGACGCGGCGTTTATCCGCCGGCTGGCCGCGCAGACGCAACCCGATGATCACGCCAAGATCGGTGAACAATCCCGAGACGTGCGTGGTTCTTACGACGGCGCCGCTGTAAGTGCTGGTCATCGCGTTCTGCAAACCGCACGCCGCGGAGGCCAGGATGTGTCCGGTATTTGATCCAGTGAACAGGCAATACATCGCGAGCACCAGCAACAACGCTTCTGATACCAGCGCGACGCTGTAACGCCGCCCGAGTTTCAGGGCGACATTGCCGATGACGGCGCTGCTGTAGGCGGCACCGAGTACAAACCCCAGCATGATAAAAAGCAGATGCACGGATTCGCCGATGGCACCGTTCGCCAGTTCGAGGCCCAGCAATGTCGATGTCCCGGTTAAATGCGACACCGCCTGATGTTTAAAACCCAGCAAGCCGATGGCATTGACGCAACCCGCAATCAGCGCGAGAAAAAATCCGCCGATCTCCACCCATCTCGGAAGTTTATTGATCACGCCAGATCATTCCTCGTCACGTGGCTGACTCTGAACGACGAGCCGATAGCGCGGCTGGTCGGGCTGTTACCTGTACATAGTAACGCCGGTTACCGCGAAACCCTGTTGATGCCTGCCGTGGAACGCGACTCGAATCTGTCATGGCGAAACAGTTACGCTGAGGCGCATCGAACAACATCCATTAATACACGGATAGATCGCCATGACTGACTTGTTATCCTCGCGCCATATGCTGCTCGACAGCATCGACAATATCCGCGATCTGGGCGGACTGGAAACCAGCGACGGCCGCCGCACCCGCAGCGGCCTGCTGTTTCGATCGAGCATGGTGCATGAAATCAGCGAGCAGGATGCGGCGCTGCTGGCGCAGGATCTGGGCGTGCGGTTGATCATGGATTTGCGCAGCGCCGGCGAGATCGAACAAACCGGGCGCGGGCTGCTGGCGGCCCACATTCCGGCGTATATCAATCTGCCGCTGTTCGCGACCGACAAAAAATCCGTGAATTTATTGCCGGACGATCGCCTGCCGACACTGGCGCTGCATTACATGGGTTACCTGAAAAAAAGTTCGGCGCAGATCGCAATGGCGGTGCGGTTGCTGGCGCATACCGCGCACCTTCCCGTGGTATTTCACTGCGCGGCGGGCAAGGATCGCACCGGTACGCTGGCCGCAGTGGTGCTCAGTGCCATCGGTGTGCGCGATCAGGAGATCATCGACGACTACGCGCTGACCAACGAACGCCTGGAATATTTGCTGGCGCGAATGAGTCGGTCCGAACACTACCGCCATGTGGTCGATACCGCACCGGCTTACACACGCGGTGCGCACGCCGAAACCATGCAGCAACTGTTGCAGCATATGCAGAGCGAACTGGGTGGTGCCGAGGTGTGGCTGAAAAATATCGGCGTGGAGGAATCGACGCTCGAACAACTGCGCCATTCACTGCTGGAGTAAATGACGCCTATGTCGCTGCCACCAATCATCAATTCAGCGTGGCGGGTTCGATACCAAAAATATTGCGATAGAGAATGCCGAAAGCGATGACGGACATGGGGATGGTCCAGATCAAACCGATGAATAACGTAAACACCGTGGCGAAATTGATCAGGCCCAGTAGCAGGAATAAGCCGAAAATCGCGAACCAGCGTTTGGTGGTCGCCTTGCGCGACGCCTCCAGCGCCTGCCATGCCCCCAGATTTTTCTCGACCAGCAGGGGCGTGGCCAGGTAATACGAAATCATCAGATAAATGCCGGGAATGATCAGCAGCACAAAGCCGATCACTATCATCAGGTACATCAGGATGGACAGCAGCAGCAGCGGCAGAATTTTCGGAAAATAATTCAACACGGTGCCGGCGCTGATCGGCGCATTGACGCTGCGCTGGATACCGATAATAACCACGCCAGCCATCATCGGCATCGAAATGGCCGTGATGACAATCTGGGTAATGACCTGCAGTCCAATGGCGGAACCCGCATCGATGGCGCCGGAGGCAGCACCAAACCCGCCGACAATTCCCAGCACCATGCTGACCCCGATCAGGATGGCGAAATAAATGAGACACGCGACCAGAATGGGTGTCTTGGCACCTTTGGTCTTCGCCCACGCCTCGCTCAGTGTTGCGCCAATCGAAAATTGATAATCGCCAGCGATCCCGCGTTCGAGCGATCCGTATTCGGCAATGGTTTCAGTCAATGGGGCTGGTGGTGCGGAATGGATATCGGACATAAGAGTCTCCCTGTCATCACTGTGATCGGTTTTATTCTGGGTGGTAGTGCGATGGGTGTTGCGATGCGTCTTCGGCAGTCTAGTAGACGCCCTGTGACTTCGCTATTGCGCGGGTTCGCGCCGCGCGCCTCGATGACAAGTTGTGCTGGCGTAATGCATTCCATTTATTACGCCCTACTTGCTGAACCATACTCGCGCCCGATTTCAGCGATTTGAACGGAATAGGATTCGTACCAGCGTTCCCTGCCCAGCTGCTGCGCAAGAATATGTTCCGGATGAGACTTCCATTGGCGAATGCCGGTTTCGTCAGGCCAATACGATAGCGCAACTTCGTCGCGGCCTTCGGTCACTGAGTGGAACTCGGTGCAACCAAATTCGTTTAGCGCCAGTTCGCGCAGACGCGCGGCGACTTTGGAATATTCGCTATCGAGGTTACGAGTTCTGGCGCGGAATATGACGACGAACATTCGTTATCCCCTTGCGAGTTCAATAGCCATCCACAGGCTCCACCGGAGTTTCGAGAACCCGCTGATAAAACGCAAGATCAAGCCAGCGCCCGAACTTGAAACCCGCTTGTTTGATGGTTCCGGAATGAAAAAAGCCGAGCTTCTCGTGCAATGAAATGCTCGCTTGATTTGTCGCATCGATGCCGCCAACCATTACGTGATACTGCTGCGCTCGCGCCTCATCAATTAATTTCTGCATCAATGCGACGCCAATACCTTGGCCGCGATGTTCTTTGTGAATATATACGGAGTGTTCGACGCTGTATTTGTAAGCCGGCCAGTTGCGGAAAATCCCATAGGTGGCGAAGCCCAGCAATTTATTGTTTTCGTTTACAGCGCCAATGACGGGATATGAGCCGGCTACTTTTGTTTTGAACCAGCCGACCAGGCTTTCTAATGTGCGCGGTTTGTAGTCGTAGAGAGCTGTCGAGTTAAGAATGGCCTCATTCAGTATTTCGAGGACTTCTGGTGCGTGCGAATCGTAAGTACAAGTGATGTAGCGCATCCGTGCCTCCATAGCCTCAAACCCTCTGCAACACCGCAACCGTAGCCACACCCGCAATCGTCATCGCCACTGACCCGATCAAATGCATCCCCGCCAGCGTAGCGGCCCACACCAACCGCCCATCCTGCAGATGCGAAGTCACCTCCGCCGAAAATGACGAGAAGGTGGTGAGGCCGCCGAGGAAACCGGTGATCACGAATAAACGCCATTGCGGCGACAGCGAAGTATGCGTGGCGAAAAAGGCCATGGCGATGCCGATCAGATAACCGCCGATCAGATTGGCGGCGAGCGTGCCGAGCGGTATGGCCGGCAGCAGGGCATTCAAACGCAGTGCGAGCAGCCAGCGGATGAGGGCGCCGAGTGCGGCCCCGAGGCTGATGGCGAGTATCGATTGATACATGAAGGGTTTCCGCCGCGATGGGATTATTTGGGCAAGCCCACATAATCCTTGCGCGCAGCGGGCGGGTCAATCGCGTGGCATGACTATTTATCCTCGGAGCTGCGCTGCCTTTGCAATTGCAGCCAACGCAGCCGACTGGCATTGGCGACCACGGTGACTGACGACAGCGACATCGCCAAACCGGCGAGCACCGGATTCATCAGAACGCCGAACAGGGGATACAACGCCCCGGCGGCAATCGGAATGCCGAGCGTGTTGTAGATAAATGCGCCGAATAAATTTTGTTTGATATTGCGCAGCGTCGCCCGCGAAATTTCGATGGCGTCGGCGACGCCGTGCAGCGAGCCACCCATCAACGCCATGTCTGCACTTTCGATGGCGACGTCGGTGCCGGTGCCGATCGCAAAACCGACATCGGCCGCGGCCAGCGCCGGCGCGTCGTTGATGCCGTCGCCGACCATGCCGACCCGCAAACCCTGCGCGCGCAATTGTGTGATCACCGCGGCTTTTTGTTCCGGCAGGATTTCGGCGTGAATTTCATCGATGCCAACCTGCGCGGCGATTGCGTGCGCGCTGGCGGCGATATCGCCGGTCAGCATCACCACGCGCAGACCGCCTTTTTGCAGGCGCGCGATCGCCGCCTGCGAATCGGCTTTTACGGTATCGGCGATGCCGAGCACACCGATGGCGATACCATTGCGGGCGACAAAAACGGGCGTGCCGGC
>JBEVMI010000198.1:0-10019 GCA_040508685.1 Spongiibacteraceae bacterium | reverse complement strand
CTTTCAGCGAGAGATGAAGTCCGCGGCGCAATTGTTCGTCGATCAAACGAATCGTCGCGGGGCAGCCCGACGCCAACGTTTCCGCCGCTTTGGCGAGCCATACATCATCACCGCGATACGCCGTAATTTTTTTGACGACGGCATCGAGCGAATCGGCATCGGTCAACTCTTGAATGACATCGTAATGTTCACGCACCACCGACGATGGTCGCGGACCGGCACTTTTTTCCAAATCACGCAACCCACCACTGACTAACGCGTGGTGATCGGATGAATTGCCCCAAGCGGAGGTACGCAATCCATCCAACAATTGCGGCCACTGCGCGTGATCGAGAAAACGATCTGCGAGCCCCAGCCATAACGTATCGGCGGCATTGATTGATGCACCGGTCAATGCCAGAAATAATCCCATGCGTCCCGGCGCGCGATTTAAAAACCACGTGCCACCAACGTCGGGATAAAGACCAATCGTGACTTCGGGCATTGCCAGACGCGTCTGTGCGGTGACGACACGATGACTGGCACCCGCGAGCAGCCCGAGACCACCGCCCATAACCACACCATGGCCCCACACTACGATCGGTTTGGCGTAGGTGTGGATCAAATAGTCGAGGCGATATTCCTGTTCGAAAAATGCCTCTGCTTTGCCATCACGCGCCAACGATGAATTACGCAATTGCACAACATCGCCGCCGGCACACAACGCGCGATCGCCCCTGCCACGCAATAACACACAGGCGATGCGTGCATCACTCTGCCACGCGCGCAATTGCGGCAGCAGCAAGTCAACCATTGGCGCAGTCAGCGAATTTAACGTTTTAGGCACATTCAGCGTCGCAACAGCGATGCGGTAATCATCGCCGCTCGACAAGGTTTCAAACAGGACGGGCGCTTCAATCGTCTCGGTCATTTTATCTCTCGCAGGCCTTAACGATTTTTCCATTCGGGTTTGCGTTTTTCGATAAATGCAGCAACCCCTTCTTTCTGATCTTCGGTGTCCCACAATTTCACGAACAATTCACGTTCGGTCGCATACGCACTGCTCATCGGCTGACTGCGCGCGGCTTGAATCAGTTGCTTGCAATAGCGCACCGATGTCGGACTTTGGTTTTCCACCTGCAGCGCCATCGCCAACGCTCTTTCCAGCACGGTACCGGTTGGCACGACTTCTTCGACCAATCCAATCGCCAGCGCTTTTTGTGCATCGATACGTTCGCCGAGCAACATCAAACGTTTCGCCCAGGTTTCACCAACCAGCCAAGCGAGATGTTGCGAACCCAAACCGCCCGGCAACAACCCAACAGCCGCTTCCGGCAACGCCATTTTTGCCTGTGTTTCCGCGATACGAAAATCACACGCCAATGCAACTTCCAAACCGCCGCCCATTGCAAAACCGGTAATGGCGGCAATCGAAACACCGCGATATTTCGCCAGTGCTTCGAACGCATTGCCAAACGCATTGATAAACGTAAATGCCTGTGCTTTGTCGTCGTGATTAAAACGATTGAGATCGGCACCGGCGCTGAAGAATTTTTCGCTCTGGCTGGCGATGATCAGGGCGTAAATTTCGGCGTCGGCATTGAGTTCACCGACCAACACTTCGAGTTGTTTCAGACTTTCCGGCGTCCAGGTATTGGCCGGCGGATTGTTCATGGTAATGATTGCGGTGTGACCGCGTTTTTCGAGTAACAAGCTGCTCATCGTAAAGCCTCCGTAGCACCGTCTTCGAGTAATCGACGGGCAATGATAACGCGCATGATCTCGTTGGTCCCCTCTAAAATCTGATGCACGCGGGCATCGCGCAGGAACCGTTCGATCGGATATTCACGCAAATAACCGTAACCGCCGTGCAGTTGCAGTGCCTGGTTGCAGACGTCGAAGCCGACATCGGTCGCGAAACGTTTCGCCATCGCGCAATACACGGTTTTTTCGGGATGATTGTTATCGAGCGCAGAGGCCGCCATGCGCACCATTTGCCGCGCCGCGACCAAATCGGTCGCCATATCGGCGAGACGAAATTGCAGCGCCTGGAACTGCGCCAGCGGCTGGCCGAATTGTTCGCGCTCGCGCAGATAACGTTGCGCGAGATCGAGCGTGGCCTGCGCCGCACCGATCGAACAGGTCGCAATATTGATGCGGCCGCCATCGATACCGCGCATCGCAATTTTAAAACCTTCGCCTTCCGCGCCGAGAAGATGGGTCACCGGCACCCGCACGTTGTCGAACGTAATTGCGCGCGTCGGCTGACTGTTCCAGCCGAGCTTGATTTCATTCTTGCCGTATTCGATACCCGGTAAATTCGCGGGAATCGCCAACGCACTGATACCGCGCGCGCCGGAATTCGGCGCGCCGGTACGCACCATCACCACCAATAAATCGGTGCTGCCGGCGCCGCTGATAAACATCTTGCCGCCATTCACGATATAGACATCGCCCTCGCGGCGCGCGGTGGTGCGCAACGATGCCGCATCGGAGCCGGCATTGGGTTCAGTCAGACAGTACGACGCCAACCTGTTGCCGCTGGTCAGCGCTTCGCTCCAATGCGCGCGCAACACATCCGTGCCCCAGGTGCAGCTCATCCACGTCGACATGTTGTGAATGGAAATAAATGCCGCGGTGGAGGTGCAACCTGCCGCCAGCTCTTCGAGAATAATGGTGGTGTCGAGTCGCGTCAGACCAAGCCCGCCGAATTCCTGGGGCGAATACATGCCACAGAAACCCAACTGCCCCGCCGCTGCGATCACATCGCGCGGAAATATTTTTTCCTCGTCCCACAATGCGGCATGTGGTGCCAGCTCGCCGCGCGCAAAATCGCGCGCCGCCTGCTGATAGGCCACCTGATCATCGTTCAGCGAAAAATCCATACACCCTTCTCATTGAATTGAGTTTTTAAAATTACGAGCACGGTAGTTTTTATTTCAGGTGAATGGACATATTCGGGCCACTGAGATGCTCGATATCGCTATCAAACCAACGCGCCGTGACCGTTTTGGTTTCGGTGTAGAAACGCACGGCCTGTTTGCCATAAGCGTGTTGATCGCCATAGAACGACCCTTTCCAGCCAGTGAACGAGAAAAAAGGCAGCGGCACCGGAATCGGTACATTGATACCGACTTGCCCGACCTGAATTTCGTGCTGATATTTGCGGGCTGCCGCGCCGGATGCGGTGAAAATCGACGTACCGTTGCCATAGGGATTGGCATTCACTAATGCGATGGCTTCTTCGAGCGTATCCGCTTCCATCAAACACAATACCGGGCCGAAAATTTCCTGCGTGTAGAGATCCATCTCCGGCGTCACGCCGGCGAATACGGCCGGCCCGACCCAGTTGCCATGCGGATAATCCGGCACCGTGTAAGCGGATTCATCGAGCACACAACGCGCGCCCTGAACTTTGCCTTTAGCGATTGCAGCGAGCACGCGTTCTTTCGCCTGCGGGCTGATTACCGGACCGTACGCCGAACTCGCTTCGGTCCACGGGCCCGGACGAATACCGTCGAACGCGTGCACGATATCGTCGACCCAATTGCGCGCCTCGCCGACCAGCACCGCCACCGAAATTGCCATGCAGCGCTGACCTGCAGCACCACACGATGCGCCGACGATATTGTTGATGACCTGCTGTTTGTTCGCGTCGGGCATTACCACCATGTGATTTTTGGCACCGGCAAAAGCCTGTACACGCTTGAGATGCTGCGTACCGGTGCGATAAATATGTTGCCCCACCGGCACCGAGCCAACGAAGGAAATCGCTTGCACATCCGGATGCTCGAGCAGCTGGTTGACCTGATCTTTGCCGCCGTGCACGACTTGTAATACACCTTTCGGCGCACCAGCCTGCTCGAACAATTCAACGAGGCGCGTCGGTGTCAGCGGATCTTGCTCGGATGGTTTTAATACAAAGGTGTTGCCGCAGGCGATCGCCATCGGAAACATCCACAGCGGAATCATCGCCGGAAAATTGAACGGCGTGATGCCGACACAAACACCCAGCGGCTGAATATACGAATAACAGTCGATGCCATTGGCGACATTCTCAACGGTTTCACCCATCATCAGCGATGCGATATTCGCCGCGTGTTCGACCACCTCGATACCGCGCCAGACATCGCCCTTCGCATCTTCGAAAGTTTTGCCCAATTCCTGGGAAATGATTTCGGCGAGTTCGTCGTGATGCTGCTTCAGCAGATGCTGGTAATTCAGCATGATGCGGGCACGCGTCGGCACCGGCGTATCTTTCCAGAACTGAAAGGCCTTTTTCGCCGCCGCAACCGCATCGTCCACTTCCGCTTCGGTCGCCAGCGGCACCTGCGTCAGCACTTCGTTGGTCGCGGGATTCGTGACCGGAATGAACTGGGTCGCCGCGCTATCGCGCCACTCGCCGCCGATGAACAGGGGCACGGTTTTGGGAAACGGTTTGCGGGATGGCTGATTATTGGAAGGCGACATGATCTGTCCTCGAGACGATTATTAAGTGCGGGCCATTAGAGCACCGGCTGCGCCGGTCAGGAATTGAGGAAATTGCGGACAGCATGGATTATATTGCTGCCGACCTCACCTGCGCTCCAATGCCATGACAACACTGAGAAGCGATAGTACCGACAAAATCACCTCGCGCTGGCCGCTGCCGGCCGCCGGCGTGCGTTTTCTGACGCCGCAATTTTTGCTCGATACGCTGAGCAAACATCCTCTCAGTCACGATCTGTTTCCGCTGGCGATGGGGTTTTATCCCAAAGCCAGCGGTCACCGCATGCAGCGCAGCAGCCACGCCACATACCTGTTGATCTACTGCACCGGCGGCAGCGGTGAGCTGGTTTTGGAAAATAAACCGGTTGTCGTCAAACCCGGCGATCTGCTGATTTTGCCCCCCGGCATTGCGCACAACTATGCCGCGAGCACGAGCGATCCCTGGTCGATTTTCTGGGTGCATTACCAGGGCGATTTGAGCGCGGCGTTTACCGAGTTTTTGCAGTTGGAACAGCCGCTGTTTTCAATCGGCATTCAGCCGCACCTGATCGCCGAATTCGAAACCCTGCTGGCACTGCGCAAAGATGGAGTGACCGTCACGCATTTTATTCGGGGCGCTTGTCGGCTCAAGGCATTGTTGACGGAGTTTGCGTGCGCCACCGTCCACAGCGCCGGCAGCCGATCGATCGATATGGATCAGCTACTGCAACATATGCAGCGCCATCTCGGCAGCGAACTCGATCTGGATGCCTTGGCGGCAACGGCCAATCTGTCGAAATTTCATTTTATTCGCCGCTTTCGCGAGCGCACTGGACACACGCCGATCCAGCATTTCATTCACATGAAAATGCAACATGCCTGCCAATTGCTGGATGGCTCGGACGAGCCGATCAAACGGATCGCCAGCGCCGTCGGCTACAGCGATCCGTTGTATTTTTCGCGTTTATTCAAGCGGGTGATGGGCGTGTCGCCACAACATTATCGCGAACACCATACGATTTAAATTCTACAGCTAGAGCAAAACCAGGTTGTCGCGATGAATCAATTCGTTTTCGCCGCGATAACCGAGCAATTTCTCGATTTGATCGCTGCTGCTGCCAACGATTTTTAACGTGTCTTCAATGCTGTAATTAACTAGGCCGCGCGCCACTTCGCGCCCCGCCAAATCGACACAGGAGACCAGATCTCCGCGACGGAAACGCCCGCTCGCCTCGCGCACGCCAACCGGCAACAAACTGCGGCCTGATTCGCGCAGGACACGCGCAGCGCCATCGTCGATCACCAATTTGCCGGCGGTTTGCATCAATCCCGCCAACCATTGTTTTCGCGCTGCGAGTGGTTGTTGATCGGCCACCAGTAAAGTGCCAATGGCATCGCCATCGGCAAGCTCCAACAGAGTTTTTTCGCGACGACCCGAAGCGATCACGGTATGCGCGCCCGAACGTGCCGCCAATTTGGCCGCGCGCACTTTGGTCAGCATGCCGCCGCGCCCGAGCGCACCGCCCGTGCCGCCCGCCATTTGTTCCAACGACGTATCGCCGGCTGCGCCGCGCACAACCAACGCCGCCTCGGGATGCTGGCGCGGATCGCGCTCGAACAATCCCTCCTGGTCCGTGAGAATCACCAGCAGATCGGCGTCAATCAAATTGGCGACCAGCGCGCCCAGCGTATCGTTGTCGCCGAAACGGATTTCATCAGTAACGACGGTATCGTTTTCGTTGATGACGGGAATAACGCCGAGACCGACCAGCGTTTGCAAGGTGCCGCGCGCATTGAGATAACGATCGCGCGCAGAAATATCGTCGTGACCGAGCAACACCTGTGCGGTGTGCAAACCGTAGCGCTGAAATTGCGATTCGTAGGCCTGCACCAACCCCATCTGGCCAACTGCCGCAGCGGCCTGCAATTCGTGTAACGCATGCGGACGCACCTTCCAGCCGAGACGCGTCATGCCTTCAGCGACCGCGCCGGATGAAACCAACACGACTTCTATACCGCGCTGACGCAGTTCGACGATCTGCGCCACCCAGTCGGCGATACCCGAGGTGTTCAAGCCTTTGCCATCGTTGGTCAGCAAAGCGCTGCCGATTTTTATCACCCAACGACGACTGCCCACTATTTCCTGTCTTGCGCTCATATCTTGTCCGCGCCCGCTTCGGTATCGATAACGTTCAGTATGGATAAATAGCCGCTAGAAATAATTGCTAAACATATTCGACTTCAACATCGAAGTCGTCATCGTCGTCTTCTTCGTTATTGCGTGCCAGCCGCGCAGCTTTGCGGCGCTCTGCCAACGCCTGAATACGCTCACGCGCTTCGGCTTGCATTGCCACTTGCGCCTCAATCTCACGCTCGGCGAGTTCGGGATCACTTTTCTCCGCTTCCCAGTAATTTTCGAGATGCGTCATGATGTCGCCGCACAAAACCTGTGTGCCGTCGGCACTGATTGCCGCAACTTTATAAACCGGACCCTGCCAGTTGAGACGCGCGACGATGTCCGCGCAAATCGCATCGCGTTCGTCAGCGGGCAACAAATCGGTTTTGTTCAGAATCAGCCAACGCTCACGCGCGGCCAATGTCGGGCTGAAGTCTTCCAGCTCAGCGGCAATACCGAGCACTGCTTCAACAGGATCGCTGCTGTCTGGCGGCAACACATCCACCAGATGCAGCAACAAACGTGTACGTGTCAGATGTTTCAGGAAACGCACACCGAGACCGGCACCCGATGACGCACCAGGAATCAATCCAGGGATATCGGCCATTACAAAACTGCGATGGGCCTGCACGCGCACCACCCCCAGGTTGGGGACCAGTGTGGTGAACGGATAATCTGCGACCTTCGGTTTTGCCGAGGACACTGCGCGAATCAATGTGGATTTGCCGGCATTCGGCAGCCCGAGCAAACCCACATCGGCCAGCACTTTCATTTCCAGACGCAGATTGCGCTGCTCACCCTCGGTGCCTTTTGACGTTTGGCGCGGCGCGCGGTTGGTCGACGATTTATAGCGGGCATTGCCAAGGCCATGCCAGCCGGCGCGCGCCACCAACAACTTCTGGCCATGCACGGAAAGGTCGCCAAGAATTTCGTTGGTGTCTTCGTCGATGACCGTCGTGCCGATTGGCACTGCCAATTCCAGATCGGCGCCACCTTTACCGGTGCAATTGGCACCACGACCGGCCTCGCCATTTTGCGCGCGGTAGTGACGCACGTAGCGATAGTCGACCATGGTGTTGACGGCAGAATCGGCGCGCAAATAAATGCTGCCGCCATCGCCGCCATCGCCGCCATCCGGTCCGCCGAAGGGGATAAATTTTTCGCGCCGAAAGCTCATGCAACCGTTGCCACCGTTGCCGGCGTTCACGCGGATCGATACTTCATCGACAAATTTCATGCTGTATTCCTGTGTGGCGAGCTGTCGTCGTGACCGAAAACATCAACTCGGTCGCCACAAACAAAAAAGCCCCGATTAAGGGGCTTTGGCGAAGGGCTCCGGGCGATTAGGCCGCGACCGCAACCACACTCACCGTTTTGCGCTTGTTCGGGCCTTTGACTTCGAAGGTGACAACACCGTCGATGGTCGCGAACAGGGTGTGATCCTTGCCGAGACCCACGTTTACACCGGGGTGGAAACGGGTGCCACGCTGACGAATCAGGATGTTGCCGGCTTTGACGACTTGGCCGCCAAAACGTTTGACGCCGAGACGTTTGGCCTGTGAGTCGCGACCGTTGCGGGTACTACCGCCTGCTTTCTTGTGTGCCATTGTTGCTCTCCCCGCGTATTAACCGCTGATGCCGGTGATTTTGATTTCAGTGAACCACTGACGATGTCCCGCACGCTTCATGTGGTGCTTGCGGCGACGGAATTTGATAATGGTGATCTTGTCGTGACGGCCCTGGCCGATGATTTCAGCTGTAACCTTGCCGCCGTCGACGTAAGGTGCACCGATCTTGACGTTCTGGCCGTCGCTGACCAACAGAACCTTGTCAAAATCGATACTGGCGCCAGTGGCCGCCTCGATTTTTTCGACCTTGAGCGTTTCGCCCGGTTTGACGCGGTGCTGCTTGCCACCCGCTTCGATAATTGCGTAAGACATGTAATTCTCCTTGAGGCCTGCTCGCCAGGTTGTGCTGAAATCCGGCTCTAAGCCGGTACGATCGCAGGCAGCGCTAAGGCATGAACCCCAGCGCTTTGGTTAAAGGGCGGCAAAGTTTACGTAAAACAGGCCCTCTGGACAAGCAAAAAATGGAATTGCCCACGTTAGGCACGTTTCTTGACAGTCCATAGGTCCACTCCTACGATGCGGCGGTTTCCTGAGGCCCTTAATAGATGCAGCAAATCCGCGCAGTCGTGAACGACGAGTTCACACAAGTTAATCAGCTAATCGTCGAGCAGCTTTACTCCAAGGTGGCGCTGGTCGAAAACATTGGGCACTACATTGTCGATGCTGGCGGCAAGCGGCTGCGTCCGCTCCTGGTTTTACTTGCGGCCGGTGCGACCGGCGGCATCCGGCAAGAACACATAACGCTGGCCACAATTATTGAATTCATTCACACCGCCACACTGCTGCATGACGATGTCGTCGACATCTCCAATCTGCGTCGGGGCCGCGCCACCGCCAACGCCAAATGGGGCAACGCCCCCAGCGTGCTGGTTGGCGACTTTCTTTATTCGCGGGCATTTCAGCTGTTGGTGGGATTGGGCAATGCACCGTTGATGGCGCTGCTCGCAGACACCACCAATACCATCGCGGAAGGCGAAGTTTTACAACTGACCAAGGCGGGCGACCCGACGACTACCGAAGAAGCCTATTTTTCCGTGATTGAAAGCAAGACTGCCGTCCTGTTTGCAGCAGCAACCCAGGGCGCGGCAATCCTGAGCGGCGAAAATTCGGACAGCGCCGCCCGCTGGAGCCGGTACGGCCTCAAGCTAGGCATCGCCTTCCAACTCGCTGATGACGTACTCGACTACCTCGGCGACCCGGAAAAAATGGGCAAGAATATTGGGGACGACCTCAGCGAGGGGAAGCCGACACTACCCCTGATCCAGACCCTCCGGGTTGGCAATCCCGAAGATCAGCAACTGGTTGCCAATGCCATCGCGAACAAGGACGCAGGAGCCATCAATGCCATTATCAAGGCCGTTCAACGTTGCGATGCTCTTGAATACACACTAACGCGGGCCGCCGACTATGCACGGCAAGCCCATATCGAGCTAACCGGCCTGCCCCAATCGCCCTATACGCGCGCACTCCATGACCTCTGCGAGCTAGCAGCCCGCCGCGACCGCTAACATTCGTCAAAACTGAAGTGAACACTCTCACAGAACGGGCAATCGATGCATCGATAGCGGCGTCATCGCTGTACTTACAGCCAACCACTCTACTAAAATCGCCACTGTAAAATGTTTCGACACAGGCCTTACCGAGCTCAACGGACGCAGGAGCCCAGGCATCTTCATTTAATCAACCTGGATACCACCTACCGATGACCCATATCTACAAGATCGCACTCGCAACCCTTTTTACCAGCCTGATAACCGCTTGCAGCGGTG
>JBEVMI010000142.1:0-4199 GCA_040508685.1 Spongiibacteraceae bacterium | reverse complement strand
GGCGGTCCAGCCACGTCCATAGACAGCTGGATTCAAGTGGGGGAATATCTGGAGGCGCGCTCAGGAAGAACTCTCCAGAATCCGACTCAATATTCGACGCAAATCAACAACCGCACACATGGAACCAATTTTTGCGGCGCCTCTCGCTTTAATTTTGTGTTCGCTAGCGTACTGATTTTCTACAGGCTCGTTAGCCCGATACACCCTACCGGAGAAAGGTAATGCGAATAGCTGTTGTCCAACGACCGCCGGTGCTGCTGGACCGTTCCAGGACGATAGCGGACGCCGTCACGTCGATTCGGGAGGCCGCAGGGAATGGGGCCAGGCTCGTGGTTTTTCCGGAGGCGTACATTCCCGGATATCCGGCCTGGATCTGGAGACTGCGCCCCGGTGGAGACATGGCGCTCGCGGAAAGGCTGCACTCGCAGCTTCTCGCAAACGCAGTCAGCCTCGACGGCGACGATCTCGCACGGGTTTGCGAGGCAGCGAAGAAACACAAAGTAACCGTCGTTTGCGGCATCAATGAACGCGACGCCGAGTTCAGCCGTGGGACTCTCTACAACACCGTTGTAATGATCGGGTCAGACGGCTCCGTTTTGAATCGTCATCGGAAGCTCATGCCCACCAATCCGGAGCGCATGGTGTGGGGATTCGGCGACGCTTCAGGACTGAGGGTGCTCGATACGGATTGCGGCCGGATCGGAGCGCTGATCTGCTGGGAAAATTACATGCCGCTCGCGCGCTGTGCACTTTACGCGCTTGGCGTCGAGATCTACATTGCTCCGACCTATGATTCGGGCGACAAATGGATCGGCACACTTCAGCACATTGCACGCGAAGGGGGGTGCTGGGTGGTCGGTAGCGGCATGGCTTTTCGATCCAGCGATATTCCAGAAAGTGTTCCGGGCAAATCGGAGCTGTATCCAGATCCCGATGAATGGATAAACCCGGGAGACTCTGTGGTGATCGAGCCGGGCGGGAAGATCGCAGCCGGGCCGCTGCGGCGTGAAATCGGGATACTGTACGCAGACATCGATCTTGAGCGAGTCGGGATCGCGCGGCGCAGCCTCGATGTGGTCGGTCACTACTCGAGACCTGATGTCTTTCAATTGCATGTAAACACAAAGGCGCTCAAGCCCGTCGAATTCGGGGGGTCCACGTAATTTACTTGGGCAGGTCTAACCACGAACCCCGCCAGAAATATCCGCCGAAATCGGAAACGGCAGTTTCAGGCTGACACACAATCAACCCCAAAGCAGAATCCGTTCCGCGCTACATCGTTTGCTACTCGCCACGATCCAAGATGCGACACTGACGCCACCAAGGAGGAATCGACGTGAATCGGCTCGGAATTCGCTCCATCGTGCTGTTCCTGGTTTGCGCCCTGGCTGGCTGCTCGCTGTTCTACAACTATCGCAATATCGATCGTTACATTCGCTGGTCGCTCGACGACTACATTGCATGGGACAGCCTCCAACAAGACCAGTTACGCACGCGCCTTGCCGTGCAATTGACCTGGCATCAGAAAACCCAGCTGCCGCGTTACCGCGAGTGGCTCGAAGCGATCGACCGCACACTCGACAACGGAAACGGCAACGAAGTGGATGTAACGCAACTGGCGCAGGCCGCCGATCAGTTGCAATCCTTTTGGCAGGACACAGCGGCTCATTTGCAGGAGGATATTGGCGCGCAACTGGCCTCGCTTTCCGATGTGCAGGTGGCTGACATGATTGGGGTCATGCGCGAAAACCAAGCCGATCTGAAAACTGAATACGACGACATGACGCTCGCGGAGCTGATCAAAAAGCGCAGCCGCGAAATGAAAAAAAGGCTGAAGTATTGGCTCGGCCCTCTCAATGATAAACAAATCGCAATGATCGACGCCTGGGCACAGCGTGTACCCGATGGCCGCGCGCGCTGGCTGAACAATCGCGAGCGCTGGACCGATGCGTTCGCGCAAGCTTTACAACACCGACATGAACCTGAATTGTTCGCGGCGGATATTCAACGCCTGTTTGTAACGCCGCAAGAAAACTGGGATGCGGAATATCGCGAGCTAACGCAGCACAACCTCGAATCGACATTGCAGTTATTTACCGAGCTGCTCAACTCGCGCACCCAGGAACAGCGCGAAGTCCAACGCAAACGCATCGCCCAATGGCGGGGGCATCTGGATCAGCTGGCAGCCTACTGATTGCAAGCTGCCACAATTGACGCCGCTCTCCCCACCGCACGCCAAAATAAGGTGTCGGAAAACCCGGCTGAGGTTATGCGATCGGAAAAATGCACGCGCGATAAGACTCGCGGGCTGCACGTTAAGAATAATTAACTCAACTATCGTTATGGAAATCGACGGCGGCGCCTAGCGTGTCCTTTAATAGCTCCTGACTTTTCGAATTCTACAAACTCCAACATAAAATCGAGTTTTTACGCCTCGGCAGAAGAGACGACCCATTTAATTTTCGCCGCGGCCAACTACGCGTGCAACATAAAAAATCTAACAACTTAACTATGTGATTACCAATCCATCTATTCCAAAGCAGGAAAAAGACGAGTCCATCACGTAGGATCGGTTCGATCGGAAAAGTTTGCGGAAATAACAGGCCGTTCTTCCAGATTTTTCCCTAGGGACATCCCATGCCGCTCGCGCTTCAGCCCGCCATCGCCCTTATAGAAAGCGCATCGCAACACCCACCTTTACAGCGGGCAGGCTGGGCCGTTCTGGTCGCATTAGCCTATTTCCTCGCGACGCAGCTGGGCCTGGCTTTTACGTTGCAACCGCAACAGGTTTCAACGCTGTGGCCGCCCAACGCCATTCTGCTCGCAGCGCTGCTGTTAACAAGACCGTCGCAGTGGTGGTTGTTTCTGCTCGCGGCATTCCCCTCACACCTGCTCGCGCAGCTCATCCAGGACGTGCCACTGCTGCTCGCCGTGTTCTGGTACTTCAGCAATCTGACCGAAGTCATCATCGCCGCCGGCCTGATTAAAATCCTGCTGAATGGCCGCTGCCCCCGTTTCGATTATTTCTACGATGTCGGCATTTTTTTGGTGGCCGGTGTATTGATCGCACCGTTTATTGCATCGTTCATTGATATTGGCGCGATGAAATTGCTGCAGGGAAGTCCGGAAAATTTCTGGATGTCGTGGCGCCTGCGGTTTATCTCCGGCGCACTGTCGACATTGATTCTGGTGCCGGTAATCACAATTTCTCTGTCCAACCCCCTACAGCTGTTTTTTTTTCGACGCTGGTTTAATGCGCTGAGCGCGTTGCACGTCATCGAGCTGGCGGTTCTGATCGGCGGCTTGCTGGCAGTAACCGGCGTGGCATTTTTAGGCCCGCCGCTCCATTACGAAATCCACTCGATATTGCTGTGCACCGTACTGCCGTTTTTATTATGGTCCGCGGTTCGCTTCGGCCCCGGCCTCGTCAACTACCTGATTCTCGGCGTCGCTCTGCTGGGCATCGGCGGGGTCCAGCTCGGGCTCGGATCGCAGGCCGCAATATCGCCAGCGGAAAATGTATTGATGCTGCAGTTATTCTTAATCGTGACGACGGTTCCGATCCTGCTGATGACCGCCATGATTTGTGAGCGGCGGCGCGCCGTCCATGACGCGCGCAATAGCGAAGAGCAGCTGCAAACCTCACTGCGTGCGGCGCATATCAGCAGCTGGATGCTGGATTTTTCCTCCAACCGGATTAGCTGGATTGGCGCACCGCTGCAACTTTTCGGCGGCAGCCTTGCAAGCGGTATCACCCCTGCAGAAATGCTCGGGCGGGTTCACGTCGATGACCGCGAACGTTTGCGCAACGCCCTGAGCGATGCGATCGACACAAAAAAACCCTTCGACCTTGAATTGCGTGCACTGGATGCCGCCGGCAATTGTTGCTGGTTCGCCTGTCGCGGCAGTGTTTGTTGCGATGCCAATGGTTTGCCGCATCACTTGATGGGCATTCATATCGATATCACCGAACGCAAAACCGAGACGGCGCAAGTGCTGCAACTACGCCAGGAACTGACGCACCTGAGCCGCGTGGCAATGTTGGGCGAATTGTCCGGCGCCGTCGCGCACGAGCTGAATCAGCCGCTGACCTCAATCCTCAGCAATGCGCAGGCGGCGCTGCGCCTGCTTGATCGGGACGGCGTGCAAAAAAATGATCTGGCGGAAATTCTCGCCGACATCGTCGCCGAAGATAAACG
>JBEVMI010000131.1:0-3144 GCA_040508685.1 Spongiibacteraceae bacterium | reverse complement strand
CACACGCTGGTCGAGCTGCTCGGCAAGGGCCTGCCCGGCGCCGACACCTATCGCATGGATATCGCCAAGCTGTATGCGCAGGAACAAGGCCTGAAATATTTCAAATGCCGCCAGCTGACCTCGCTCGGCAAAGGCCAGACGCCGGGCCCGATCGCCGCGATGGGCAAACTGGTTTATGCCAACAACCTGCAGGACGGCTGCGCGCTCGGCATGGAATTGATGTCGAATGTCGTGCCGACCACCGAGGACGAAAAGGAGCTGGTCAAAAGCCTGGAGGAAGGTTACGTATGGGCCTCGGCGATGCGTATCGCTGGCGGTGCCGACGAGATCCTGCGCAACCAGATTTCCGAACGCGTACTCGGCATGCCAGGCGATATCCGCGTTGACAAGGACGTGCCGTTCTCGAAGATTCCCATTGGTGGAAAGTGATCGTAGGGGCGCTGCTCACTGCGTCCACTACCTCCAGAGACGCGCTGTCTTACCTGGGTAAACGGCGCGTTTTTATTTTGCTTGATCGGGCTCTGCGGTAAATTGACTGTCATTGCTCTCGTGAACGATCCCATGCCGACATCAGCGTCAAAATCCAAAGCCGCCACCGCGTCCAAAACCAAGGACTCGATGGCGACTGCCGCCCGTCGCGTGCTCCAACATCCCGACGTTAATCAGCAGGGCCAGGCGCTCGGACGCAAAGGACAGCTCACCCGGCAGCGCCTGATCGAGGCTGCCGAGAAACTGCTGCATACCAAACGCCTGCGCGATCTGCGGCAGGCCGATGTCTGCCGCGTCGCCAAAGTCTCGCCGCCAGCTTTTTACGTCTACTTCCCCGATATCGAAACGCTGGTGCTGGAAGCGATTGCGATCAACCAGGTGATTCCCGACGAGCTGCAGCAGCTGCTGGATGAAATCTGGGAGCCGAGCGCCATTTTCAGCAAGGCCCGCGCCTTTGTATTGAGTTACGTGACCTACTGGGACAAGCACTACCACGTGCTGAAAGCCCGCAACCTGGCCGCCGACGAAGGCGATCCGCGCGTACACGAGCTGCGTTTCAGTGTGCAGGTGCCGATCATGGAACGGCTCGCCGAAAAAATTTCTGAAGGCCAGCAGCTATCCGGCGACAACTCGCTGGCGCCGGTGGCTGGCGCCAGCGTGATCATGTCTAGCCTCGAACGTCTCGCTGCGACCATGCGCTTCAGCATCGGCAATGATCCGCGCGCCGATATGACCATCAACGACCTGATCGACGCCGAAGCCTGGATACTGACCAAGATGATTGGCGGGACCCAGCCGCCCTACCGCACCACGGCGACAGAGCAATAATCCTCATCGCGTGCGGCGCAGGTACCACTCGCATTCAGGATGTTAAATTGCCTAATCGTCTATCTGATTGTTATGATTCGGCCCACTTTTTCGCAGCACCACCTCTCTATTTCCTCCTTCAAAAATTGAGATAACCGACATGACTATGGGTTTGGCAGAGCGCATTCAGGCTGTCTTCGAGCTGGCTCCCGAGAAGGGCGCCGTCGAGTTCAAAGGCAAATGGCATTCGTGGGGCGAGCTGAAAAGCGTGATGGCTCAGATCGAGTCGATTCTCGCCGCTGCCGGTCTCGGTGAAGGCGCGACTGTCGGCCTGATTCTGCGCAACCGCCCGGGCACTTTCGCCAGCGTGTTGCACCTGCTTTGCTCCAAACGTTGCGTGGTCCCGATCAATCCGTTCACCGACGGCGAAAAAATCGCGAACGATCTGAAAGGTCTGAAACTCTCCGCCGTCATCGCCGATCCGCAGGATTGGGATGTGCCGGAAATCAAGGCGGCCGCCACCGAAATCGGCGCGCTGGGCATCGCCGTCAGTTCTCTGCCGAGCATGTCGGTGGCACTTGTCCCCGGCCTGGAGAAGCTCGGCCCCGGCCCGCACCACGAATCCCTGCCGGGCACCGGTATTCTGATGCTGACCAGCGGCACCACCGGCCCGGCCAAACGCATCCAGATGAAGTACAAAAATTTCGAGAAGGCCATGCTCATGCAGGCCTCGCTCGAAGCCGGCAACGATGGCGTTCTCAAACTCAAGGAGTCGGTTTCGCTGTTGACCGGCCCGCTCGTGCATATCGGCGGTACCTACCACGCCACCGCCTCGATGGTGTCGGCGCGCCCCATTGCCATTCTCGAAAAATTCACCGTCGCCGACTGGCACGACCTGGTCAAACGCCATCGCCCGAAAGTCACCGCGCTGCCGCCGACGGCCATTCGCATGGTGCTCGACGCGAAAATTCCGAAAGAAGATCTGGCCAGCCTGAAATGCCTGACCGCCGGCTCGGCGCCGCTGAACCCGGATATGGCCGACCTGTGGGAAGAAACCTATGGTTTCCCGATCCTCGACATCTACGGCGCCACCGAATTTGCCGGCGGCGTCGCGAGCTGGACGCTGAAAGACCACAAACAATTCTGGAAAACAAAACGCGGCTCGGTCGGCAAGGCGCTACCCGGCATCGAGCTGCGCGTGGTCGATCGCGATACTGGCGACATCCTGCCAGCCAGCACCCTGGGCGTACTCGAAGTGCGCTCGCCGCAGGTCGGCGACGGCAACTGGATTCGCACCACCGACCTCGTTGAAATCGACAACGACGGTTTCGTGTTCATTCGCGGTCGCGCCGATGACGCCATCATTCGCGGCGGGTTCAAAGTGCTGCCGCCAGATGTCGAAGAGGCGTTGAAGAAACACCCGGCAGTGGCAGACGTTTGCGTCGTCGGTATTCCAGATGAGCGTCTCGGCGCAGTGCCGGTCGCCGCCGTGCAGGCGCGCGAAGACATGCTCGACCAGGTCAGCGAAGCCGAACTGCTCGCACACGTACGCAAATTGATGGTGGCCTACATGGTGCCGGTGGCAATCAAGATCCTGCCGGAACTGCCGCGCACACCGGCAATGAAAATCAGCAAACACGAAGTGAAAAAACTCTTCGGCGCGTGAGATTGCAGCATCGTCGCTTGTGGTTAACAAAGCTTGCACACAAAAAACGTATGCTGAAAGTAGAAGCGGCGCTCCGGCGCCGTTTTTAATTGGTGGAGAAAAATCGTATGCCCGAGTTATCCAGCCACCCTTGTTTGCGCCGCCGCGTCGTCATGGAAGCGTTCGATAACTACGCCGTCGCT
>JBEVMI010000104.1:0-5816 GCA_040508685.1 Spongiibacteraceae bacterium | reverse complement strand
CAGTACTGGCCTCGTCAGCGCAACCGCAGCAGCTGCTGTTGAATCCAGCCCACATTCGGGATGCTCGCGCGTTCGCCGTTGATATACACCCGGGCCAGTTCCGCCGGCCCGGGTGTGGCGTCGTTATCCTCGCGAATTTCATCGGCCAGCACACGTTGCAGGCGCGGCAGACCTTCGGTGACGAGGCCGCAGAACGGCAGCGCCGAGTCGCCGAGGACATTGTTGAGGATGGCGATGCGACGGTTGTGCGCGCGGCCGACGAAGGGCTCGTCGTTGATAGCCTCGAACGACACCAGCGGCACCTGCGACGAACGCCACTCGAAATAACCAAGGAACCAAGTCGGCACATCTTCGATCGCGGCGGCTACCGGCTCTCGGAATGGAATGATTTCTGCGACGGTGACGTTGGGCAGGATCAGGTTCCGGCCGCTCACGGGAATCAGTAGCGTCGACAATTGCGTGATTTCGGGCGAAGCGACCGTCGTCAGCCCTCCGTTCATGGGCGTTCCGTTCATGGCGGGCTCTCGTCGGTCAAGCTGCATCATGTTTTCCATCCGAGCCGACAGCGGTCGGCCTGCGTTGATCAAATTCCGGGTGCGGTCGACGTCAGCCGACGGCGCGGGTATTGCCATACAGTTCACCGAATGCCTGCGCTAGTTCGGTCGGGGTGCCGCGGCGACTGACAGTGCCGGTTGCCAGCGCGGCGTTCGGCATATCCGGGCTGGTACAGCTGTCGGGTGTCTGCACCCAGATGCTGCCGCCGACTGCGCGCACGCGCCGGCAACCGAAGGCACCGTCGTCGCACAGCCCGCTGAAGACAATAACGCCACATCGATTCTGGTACAGCCGCGCCACTTCCGCCACCACCTGGTCGATGGCCGGTTGATACTGCCCCTGCCACGGATGGCGCGAAGCCACCACGCGGTGGAACGGCAGAAAGCGCAGTTGGGCGCGGACCGGCACCACTAAAATCTGGCTGCGCCGCAGCAGCTGCTCGCCTTCGCCGAGGAGCGCCGGATAGTGGAGGTGGCGCCGGGCGAGGCTCGCGGTAAGGACGGTATCGAACGGCGCTTCGATATGCTGGGCATAGACAAAGGCGACCGGCAAACCGGGCGCCAGCGCCTGCAAAAATTCGTTGACCGCCGCCGGGCCGCCGGTCGAGGCGGCGAGCACCCAGACTGCCAGCGGCGCGGGCTCCCGCAGGCGCTGCCGGCCGATCGAGCCAGTCAATTCTTCAATCTTGTCGAGCAGCCGGCGGCTCCATACCGCCAACTCTTCCGCCGCGTGCAGCGGGGGTTCTTCGTCGAGGATCAAAAAGGGGGCGTCGCCCTCGGCGATATGTACCAGCAGCTCGTCGTCATCTGACGCGGTGGCGTCGAGCAACCAGGCATCCGGTGCCCTTTCTGCGCTCAGCACCGCGGCCAAACGCTGGGGCGCGATGCAGTAGTCGATGCGATAACCCGCTTCGACCAACAGCGTGCGCAGGACATGCCGGGCCAGATCGGTGGCCGCCACCACGCCCAGGCTGGGCGCCACCCTGTCATTCATATGCACGCTGTTACCTGTGTGCGTGCGCGCAATCGATCCAGCTGTGCCACTGCGCGCGATCCTTTTAATTGAGGGCGATGCCTTACAGCGGCGCCGTGGTTCCCGTCAGCTCGTAAATCGTTTCGAGCAGCACCATTTCCTGATACGGCTTGCCGAGATAACGGTTTACGCCCAGCGAGAAGGCGCGCTCGCGGTGTTTTTCGCCGGTGCGCGACGTGATCATGATGATCGGCAGATCCTGCCAGCGCGAGCTGTGGCGGATGCGGCTGGCCACTTCGAAACCGTCCATGCGCGGCATCTCGATGTCGAGCAACATCACATCCGGCACGCGATCGCTCTCCTGCAGCAGGCTGATGGCGTCGACGCCGTCTTTGGCCAGCATCACCTCCATGCCCTGCCGTTCCAGGAACCGCGAAGTTACCTTGCGCACCGTGACCGAATCGTCCACCACCATTACCAGCTGCGGCCGCGAACGGTCCGGCGTGGTGTCGTCCTGGCTCAGCGCCAGATCGCGGTGCAGGTGCATCGCATCGGCGCGGATCATCGCCATCAGATCGAGAATCACCACCACCGAGCCGTCGCCGAGCACGGTGGCGCCGGACAGGCCGTGCACCATGCCGAACTGCGGGCCGAGGGTTTTCACGACGATTTCGCGCGAACCCATCAGGCCGTCGACCTGTACGGCGACCGAGTGGTCGGTACCGCGCACCAGCAGTACCGGCAGTGGCATGGTCTGGCCTTCCAGCACCGGGCGGTCGCCGGAGTGCAGCAGCCCGCCCATGTAACGCATCTGATAGGGCTGGCCGGCGTATTCGAACAGCGGCGCCTCGGGCTGGTAATAGGCCTCCAGCTCGAACGGGCTGACCCGCACGATACCTTCGATCGAGTTGAGCGGGATCGCGTAGATATCGCCGGCGACGTTGACCATCAGGGCGCGGTTGACCGACACCGTGAACGGCAGTCGCACCGTAAAGCGGGTGCCGTTGCCCCACACCGAGTCGATCTCAAGCGCGCCGCCGAGTTGTTTGATCTCGCTGGCGACCACGTCCATGCCGACGCCGCGACCGGAAATCTGGGTGATCTGTTTGGCGGTCGAAAAACCGGATTCAAGGATGAACTGCAGCACTTCGTGATCGCTGAGGTTGGCCGAAGACGCCATCAAGCCGCGATCGACGGCTTTGTGCCGCACCGCATTTAAATCGATGCCGCGGCCATCGTCGGACAGGCGCAATGCGATCTCGCTGCCTTCGCGCGCCAGACTCAACAGAATGGTGCCGCGCGCCGACTTGCCATGGGCGATACGGTCGGCCGGTGACTCGATACCGTGGTCGACGGCATTGCGCAGCATATGTTCGAGCGGCGCGACGATACGCTCCAGCACGGTGCGGTCGAGTTCGCCTTCGGCGTTGTCGACCAGGAAGTCCACTTGCTTGCCCAGCTCGCCGGCGATCTGCCGGACGATGCGGCGCAGCCGCGGCACCATCCGTGCGAACGGCACCATGCGCGAACGCATCAGGCCTTCCTGCAACTCGGTGTTGATGCGCGCCTGCTGCACCAGCAGGGTCTCCATGTCGCGCGATTTATCGGTCAGCGTGTTCTTGATGTCGATGAGGTCGGACGCGGATTCGAGCAGCGAACGCGACAGTTGCTGCAACAGCGAATAGCGGTCGAATTCGAGCGGGTCGAAACCCTCCATACCGACGTTTTCGAACTGTTCCTGCCGCGAGATCACCTGGGCTTCAGTCTCGCTGTCGAGGCGGCGTACCTGCTCCTGCAGGCGGTCGACGGTGATCTGCATTTCATCGAGCGCGAACACGAACTCGTTGACCTGCTCCTCCGAGCGCGAGCGCGCGATCGAGGTTTCGCCGGCCAGGTTGACTAGCTGTTCGAGCAGTTGGGCGGAAATTTTGACCACTTCCTGTGGTCCGGTACCGCGGCGCAGCAGGGCATTTGCCGCCATATCGGGCAGGTCTTCGACCTCGGCGCCGAGCGGCGTCGCCAGGAATTCGCCGGCACTGCGCGGGTTGCTGGCGCGGACGAAAGGCACAATGACGCCGTCCGCGGTTTCGAGATCGTCGAGTCCTTCGAATGACTCAGGTGACTCATCGAATTCGTCGCTGCCAGCAGGCGTGTCGGTTTCGATCGGCTCCGGCTCGACAGTTGCCACTGCTTCGCTGACAAACTCGTCGGCGGGCGCGATTTCAACATCGGCATCGGCGTGGTGGCCGCCGGCTTTCACCGCGTCGACCATGCGCACCAGCTGATCCTGATAACCGTGGACCTGGGTCAGCAGCGGGTCGTCGATGACGCGCTGTTGCTGCTGGGTATTGATTAGCAGGGTTTCAAAGTTGTGCGCCAGATTGCCGAGATTTTTCAGTCCCGCCAGCCGCGCACCGCCCTTGAGGGTGTGCAGCAGGCGCTGTAATTCGTCGAGGTGACGGGGACTGGTGCGGTCGTTGTTCCAGGCGTGCAGGGTTTCGTCGAGCCCTTCGAGCAGGTCGGCGGCTTCTTCGAGGAAGATTTCGAGAATTTCGGCGTCGATCTCCTCGTCGGAGGAATCGTTGTCGTCCGCAGCCAGCGTCGGCAGCGGCGGCGCCGCAAACAGGGGCGGTGTTGAATCCGCTTGCGCAAACGCTTCGAGATATTCGTTGACGACATCGCTGGCAATGCTGCTGTGCTGCTGGGGCGGTGGCGTGGCGGCAAACGCGGCGTCGAGGTCGACGGTTTCACCTTCCAGCGCATCGAAATCGACGAGTCCTTCGGTCGCCAGAAAATCGTCGGTCTCGTCGGTGGTGTCGTCCGTATGGAGGGTATCGAGCTGCGCCGCGGCTGCCATCAGGTCGAAGTCGTCCGTTGCAGCGGTGTCGATCGTTGCCGGTGCCATGCCTTCGCTGAAGTTTTGGTCGAGTTCAGGCGCGACCGGCGCCAGCTCGATCAACGGCTCCGGCACATCGACGAGGTTCGTGAACCTGGTCGAGTCGGCGTTCTCGGCGGTGGGTTCAACGGTCGCTTCGAACGCGGCAGCTGTGTCCGAGGACGGCTGTTCCTCGGCTTCGATGCCGGCCGCGGCGCCATCCGCTGCAGATACAAACTCGACGATATTTTCCAGCAGCGGCGGTTCGGCCCGCTCCGGCAACAGCGGTTCGATCGGTGCGAAGTCCGCCGGTGCGGCCAGTGCAGGGGCGTCGAATTCGTCCGGCTCATAATCCTGCAGCAATGTCAGCAGGGCGTCGTCGGCGCCCGTTTCCTGATTGGCGGCGAGGCGGTCGAGCATGTCGATCAGGTGGTCCGCAGCCAGGGCGCTGAGGTCGAAGAAGTCCGGCTCCGGCAGGGCGATGTGCGCGTTGCGGCGCAGCAGGCTCTGGAACGACTGGGCCAGGTCGGTGACCGCGCCGATATTCAGCGCTTCGGCGTTGTCGGCCACCTGGGCGATGGTCGCGGCCAGCGTGGTATGGCGTTCGTCAGGCAGATTGCCGGTGCGCCACAGGGCCAGATCGTCGGCCACCGCCGAGATCAGCTCGATGGCGTCGCCAAGGAACTGACCGAGCTGGGCCGGCGAATAGACGTCATCCGCGCCTCCGGTATTTTCCGTATCGTCGCTGTGGTCGAGTTTGGCGTGATAGACCAGCGCTACCCGCGCCTCCCAGTCATCGGCACCGGCGATAGGGGCAAACGGCGTGGTTGACAGCTGGTCGAGACCGCGGTGCAGCAGCACGGAGGCGGCCTCGAGCAGCTCCAGCACCTCGTCGTCGGTGCGTAATTGCGCGGCCCGCAGCTCTTTCACCAGGTGTTCGATGGGGGTGACGATTTCGGCGATCGGGCCGACGCCGGCCATATGCGCGCTGCCCTTGAGGGTGTGCAGCGCCCGTTGCAGGTTGTCGTCCAGCTCGGCAAAACCGAACCGTTCGAGCGTGTTGCGGATGAACGTATCGAGACTTTCGAGGTGGGTGGCCGCTTCGCTGGTGAAAATTTCGAGCAGCATGCGATCCGACTCGGCATCGCTGTCGTCGGCGGCCGTATCCATCCAGGCGGTCGACGTCGGCGCGATGACGATATCGTCGATCAGCGGCGGCTCCTGCAGGTCTACGGAGATCTCGCTGAGTTCGATCAGCGATGTTTCTGTCGGGCCAGCGCTGGTTTCCGGTTCGACGGATGCCGATTCCGCTGCGGCAGCGCCGACGTCAGACTCGGACTCAACATCAATGACCGCGGCGTACGGGATCGCGGCGTCATCGATAAACTCGAAGGCTGTCGCTTCTTCGATAAAG
>JBEVMI010000364.1:0-9302 GCA_040508685.1 Spongiibacteraceae bacterium | reverse complement strand
CGCCGAGCACTTTCATCACGTGCGTCAGACCGGACATGGTGCCGCGCGGCAAATCGATCTGCGTGGCGTCGCCGGTGATGACAGCGGTGGAGCCGAACCCGATCCGCGTCAGGAACATCTTCATCTGCTCGCGCGTGGTGTTCTGGCTCTCGTCGAGAATGATGAAGGAATCGTTGAGCGTGCGACCGCGCATATAGGCGAGCGGCGCGATTTCGATGATGTTGCGTTCGAGCAGTTTGGTGACGGCTTCGTAGCCGAGCATTTCGTACAGCGCGTCGTATAACGGACGCAGATACGGATCGATTTTTTGCGCGAGATCGCCAGGCAGGAAGCCGAGTTTTTCGCCGGCTTCGACCGCGGGGCGCACCAGCAGAATGCGCTGCACTTTTTCCGTGAGCAGTGCTTCGACGGCGCAGGCGACGGCGAGATAGGTTTTGCCGGTGCCGGCGGGGCCAATGCCGAAATTGATGTCATGCGATTGAATCGCGCGCACATAACCCTGCTGATTTTTACCGCGCGGTTTGACCGTGACTTTTTTCGCGCGAATCACGGGGATCGGTTCGACGTTGGCGTCGCTCTCGCCTTCGATCAGCAATTCACCGGCGACTTCGCGCAAATGCAGATGCACGATTTCCGCGGTGATGTGCATGCCATCCAGCACTTCGGCAAACAGGTTCTCGAGCACCTTGACCGCGGCTGCGACGCGCGCGCCATTGCCCTGCACATGAAAATCATGGCCGCGGTTGCGGATATGAACGTCGAGACGCTGTTCGATCAGGCGCAGGTATTCGTCGAACGGGCCGGCGAGATTGGCCAGCTGGCGATTGTCGGTGGCCTCAAGGGTCAACACCGTGGCGGGGGCGTGATGGCTTTTCAATGGGTCGCGGGAATCAGCCGCTGCTCGGCAACTACGGGCGGACAGGATAACCGGATTCGGGTTACAGCAAAACCATTCAGCGGCGGTTCAGTGCGGACGCGACTCGCTGGCCAACAATTGACCGCGCAGGCTGTTCGGCAGCGCCTGAGTCACTGTGATGTCGGTAAATTGACCGATCAGCCCGTGATTTTCAGCCTGAAAATTGACGACACGGTTGTTTTCGGTGCGGCCCTGCAACTCGCCCGGGTCCTTGCGGGAGACGCCGGTGACCAGAATGCGCTGGCGGGTTCCCACCATGTTGGCGCTGATGCGCTGCATGTTCTGGATGATGCGGGCCTGCAGGATTTGCAGGCGCTGCTTTTTGAGGGTCTCGGGGGTGTCGTCGGCCAGCAGCGCGGCGGGGGTGCCGGGACGGGCGGAAAAGATAAAGCTGAACGAGTTATCGAAGCCGATGCGGTGGATCAGCGCCATCGTGTCTTCGAAGTCGGCCTCGGTTTCACCGGGGAAGCCGACGATGAAATCCGACGAAATGCTGATGTTCGGGCGAAGTACGCGCAACCGGTCGATGCGGTCGATAAAGTCGGCGGCAGTGTAGCCACGCTTCATCAGTGCGAGGATGCGGTCGGAGCCGCTCTGCACCGGCAGATGCAGGTGGTCGACCAGTTGCGGCAGCTCCGCGTAAACCGCGATCAGCGCATCGGAAAACTCGGCCGGGTGCGACGTGGTGTAACGAATGCGTTGGATGCCGTCGATGGCCGCGACATAGGTCAGCAGCTCGGCAAAATCGACGATATCGCCGAGGTGATTGCGGCCGCGGTAGGCGTTGACGTTCTGGCCGAGCAGATTCACTTCCTTGACGCCGTGTTCGGCCAGGTGCGCGATTTCGGCGATGACATCGTCGAACGGGCGGCTGACTTCTTCACCGCGGGTGTAGGGCACCACGCAATACGTGCAGTACTTCGAGCAGCCTTCCATGATCGAGACGAATGCCGTGGGGCCGTCCGCCTTGGGCTCGGGCAGGTTGTCGAATTTTTCGATCTCGGGGAAGGTGATGTCGACCAGTGCCGGGCCGTCGGGTTTGCGCGCGTTGATCATGTCCGGCACGCGGTGCAGCGTCTGCGGGCCAAAAATCACATCGACATAGGGCGCGCGTTTGGAAATGGCCGCGCCTTCCTGCGAGGCGACGCAGCCGCCGACACCGATGATCAGGCCGGGTTTGGCCTGCTTCAGTTCTTTCCAGCGGCCGAGCTGGTGGAACACTTTTTCCTGCGCCTTCTCACGGATCGAGCAGGTGTTGAGCAGGATCACGTCGGCGTCTTCGGCCTTGTCGGTGGTGACCAGGCCATGGGTGACGCCGAGCAGATCGCGGATGCGCGACGAGTCGTACTCGTTCATCTGGCAGCCGTGGGTCTCGATGAACAGCTTCTTCGTCCCGGTGCCTGACAGGCTGGCAGCGGGTGCGGAGGGATTCGGGGCGACGTCGGTAAATAGCTCGGCCATAGGGTTCTGGCTGGATTCTGATCAGATGCGGAGGCGCGGGATTATACAGAGGGAGGCTGGTCCTGCCCATGGCGTCGGCGTTGCAATGCCTGTCGAATTTCGTAAAGGGTCAATACCAGCCCGGCAATGATGAGCGGCAGGAAGTAGTAGATGACACGGTAGGCAATCAAGGCGGCGAGCACCTGTGTCGACGGCACCTGATCGCCCAGCAGCACCAGCACGGTACTTTCGAAGACGCCGATACCGCCAGGTACCTGACTGATCAGGCCCAGCAACTGCGCGACGATATAAACGATAACAAAGGTGCCGAGGGGGACATTGGTGTCTGCCAGCAGGAAATACAGAACCAACCCGGCGGCGAGCAGATCGATCACAGCGATCAGCGTCTGCTGGATTGACAGTGACAGCGAGGGCAGCTGCAGGTGAATGCCCTTCCAGGCCAGTGGTTTGATATGGCTGGCAGTGATGACGCCCCACCACAATATCAATCCCAGGACGCCGACAATCAGCATGGTGGTCAGCGATCCGCGCGGCAAGGCAGATGCGGTCAGCTCATTCAGCGGCGATACCAGCGCCGCGCCGACGAACAGCGTCACCGCACCGACGATATAAGTCAGCGCGCAGAACACGATCACCTTGGCGATGGCCGCATTCGGCACACCCCAGCCGGAATACAGCCGGTATCGCATCGAGCCGCCCGATACCAGTGCGTGCCCGACGTTGTGACTGATGGCATAGCTCAGGAAGGCCGCGAGCGCGATCCTGCGGTAGGCCAGCTTCTCTCCGGCATATTTCAGGGCCAGCCAGTCGTACATCGTGAGCACGAGATAGCCGGCGGCAGTCATCACACCTGCAGCCAGCAGCCCGTCCAGTGATAGCCCGGTAATCGCAGTGCGTATCTCGTGCCATTGGTATTGCTTGGTTTCGTGATGCACGACGGCGATGGCAACGGCGAACAACACCACGCTAATGATGGGGGTGAGACGGTTCAGCAGCGCACTGATCTGATCAGATCGCAGTTTCATGAAACCCCTGTCGTGGAAGCCGTGTTTATGAGGGATGTGTCGGCGCCGGCGGGCGCGGCGGGTGCAAAGCGCGCGTATGGTATCATCGCCGCCCTTTTTGAATGTCCCCCGGCGGTAGCAGGTCATGGCCTCCCCTCTGAATCCCGCACCCACGCAAATCTACAAGGTGCTGTTCCTCAACCAGAACCAGATGTATGAAATCTACGTGCGCGAGATTTATCAGAGCGACATGTGGGGTTTCATTGAAGTCGAGGAGTTCGTTTTCGGCGAGCGTTCGCAGATGATCGTCGATCCGGGTGAAGAGAAGCTGAAAAGCGAATTCGCCGGTGTCAAACGCTCGTTCATTCCGCTGCACTCGGTGATCCGCATCGACGAAGTGGAAAAGGAAGGCGTCGGCAAGGTGCTCGAAGTCAAAGGTGACGGCAAGGTGGCGCAATTCCCGCCGATCATGCCGCGTCCCGGCGCACGCGACAGCGAAAAATAACATCGGCACGGAATATCCTTCTGCCGGTCTGAGCGCCTCGCAGTAAAACCCCAAGGGAGGAGACACCGTGGCACGAGCACATTACATCGATATTCAGGCAGCGGATGGCGGTCAGTACGAAGGTTATCTGGCCACACCCGACAGCCCGGCACCCGCGCCCGGCCTGCTGCTGATCCAGGAAATCTTCGGCGTCAACTCCCATATCCGCGACCTCGCCGACGCTTATGCGCGGCAGGGATTTGTGGTGCTGGCCCCCGACGTATTCTGGCGTGCCGAACGCAATGTCGAACTCGGTTACGACCCGGCCGGCGGCAAACGCGGCATGGAATTGCGCGCGCAGATCGCACCTGAGCAGATGGTTGCTGATCTACAGGCCGCCGTGGCGGCATTGACGGAACGCTGCAACGGCAACATCGCCGCGATTGGCTACTGCATGGGTGGCCAGCTGGTTTATCGACTCGCCGCTACCGGCGTGATCGCCGGGGGTGTCAGTTATTACGGCGCCGGCATCGGCAAAATTCTCGACCAGGCCGACCGCATCACCGTGCCGATGTTGTTTCACTTCGGCGCCATCGACAAAGGGATTCCGCAAACCGAAGTCGAGGCCGTGCGTGCCGCCTTCGCCGGTCGTGAAAACGTCACCATCAATGTGTATGAAAACGCCGATCACGGTTTCAATTGCGACCAGCGCGGCAGCTACAACGCCGAGGCGGCGAAACTCGCGCGCGAACGTTCGCTGAGTTTTTTACGTTCGGTGTTGTAAACAAGCCGTGTTCTCACGGCAAAAAATGCGAAAGGAGTTCGTTGCAGGGTCACCCCGACCGCGATCCCGCGCGCAGCGCCTGCGACAGCACGACGTGCAATGGCCGCCGCGTGTTTTCTAACGTCGCTGTAATTTCGTGCCGGCTACGGCTCATGCACAATCGCCGCATTGCCAGCTCTGGTTGAATCCGTGAAATCACCCGCGCCGTCATCACCACCCGTATCGCCGGTCATGCCGCGCAAAATGCCACGCCAGCAACGTTCGATCGCGCTGGTCAATGCGCTGAAGGATGCGTGTCTGCAGATACTGCGCGAGGAGGGCGCCGACGCGCTGACGGTGGCGCGGTTGTCGGAAGTGTCGGGCGTCGCCGTGGTCTCGATGTACGAATATTTTCCGACGGTCGAAGCGGTAACCGCGGCAGCCTTTCGTGCGGTGATTGCGCAACTGATGCGCGAATACCGGTTGCGCATGGACGCTGTGGGGGCGGTCAGTTTTCCGAAATGCCCAATTGCCCGCTGGGGCTTACCATGGGTCCAGACAATAAACGGCGCAGGAGTCACTCATGCTCGATCTGAAAATCATCAATGGCACCATTGTCGACGGCAGCGGCCGTCCCGGTTATGACGGCGACGTTGGTGTCCGCGATGGCCGCATCGTCGCCATCGGTACCGTCGCTGAGCCCGCCAAACAAACCATCGACGCCGCCGGCAAAGTCGTGTCGCCGGGTTTTATCGATGTGCACACGCATTACGACGCGCAGGCGTTCTGGGACCCGGCATTGACGCCGTCCAGCCTGCACGGTGTCACTTCGGTGTTTGGTGGGTTCTGCGGTTTCAGCATCGCGCCGTTGCACCCCGACGCAGGTGACTATCTGATGCGCATGCTGTCGCACGTCGAAGGCATGCCGCTGGAATCGCTGCAGCAGGGCGTGCCCTGGGACTGGAAAACCTTCGGTGAATATCTCGGCAGGCTCGACGGCAAACTCGCGGTGAATGCCGGGTTTTGTGCCGGCCATTCGGCGCTTCGCCGCTGGGTCATGGGCGAGCGCGCGGTCGGTCATGAAGCCACCGAAACGGAAATCGCCGAGATGGCGGATTTGCTGCGGCAGTCGATCGAGCAGGGTGCGCTCGGATTTTCGACATCGCTGTCGGTCACTCATAGCGATGGCGACAGCATGCCGGTGCCGTCGCGTTTTGCGTCGCGTCACGAGTTGATGACGCTGGCGGCGGTCGTGTCCGAATACGAAGGCACCATTACCGAGATGCTGCCGGGCGTCGATTTCAATGAAGAAGTATTCGAGTTGCTCACCGAGTTTTCATTGACGGCGCAGCGCCCGGTGAACTGGAATGCCGTGACGATTCAAAAAGCGTCGCCGGCGACCATCGCAACCGCACAGCACAAATTGAAGGCGACCAATTACGCGCGCGCGCAGGGCGCCGAAGTGATTGCGCTGACGGTGCCGCAGGCCGCCACGGTGCGCATGAATTTTTTCAGTGGATTTATTCTCGACGCGCTGCCGGGCTGGTTTGAATTGTTTCGCCTGCCGCTCGATGAGCGCATGCAGAAAATGCGCGACCCGGCCTATCGCGCGCATCTGCTCGAACGCGCCCAGAGCCCCGAGGCGGGTGGGCTGGCGGTACTGCTCGAATTTAACGGGCTCAAAGTCGACGAAGCCTTCAGTGATGCAACGCGTCCCTTCATTGGCCGCTGTATCGCCGAGATTGCCGCCGAACTGGGTAAAACGCCGTTCGACACCCTGTGTGACATCGCACTCGCGGATGGTTTGAAAACATCGTTCATGCCCGGCCACAGCGATGATTCATACGAGACCTATGTCGAGCGCGCGAAATTGTGGCGCGACGATCGCACCGTGGTGGGCGCCTCCGACGCCGGCGCGCATGTCGATTCGATCGATACGTTTGCCTTCTCGACGATGATGCTCGGCAAAGGCGTACGCGAATTTGCGGTGATAACGCTGGAAGAGGCGGTGCAGCAACTGACGCAAAAAGCCGCGCAGTTATATGGCTTGCGCGAGCGCGGCGAAATTCGCGAAGGCTGGCATGCGGATCTGGTGGTGTTCGATCCGAAGACGGTGGGTTGCGGGCCGACCTATACCCGCTTCGATCTGCCCGCGGGCGCCGGCCGTCTCTATGCCGATGCATACGGCATCAACCATGTGATCGTGAACGGCACGCCGATCGTAACTGATGGCGAACTCACCGGCGCAACGCCGGGTGCCATTTTCCATCCCGGTCGCGACACCGAAACAAAATGTATCCCCGCCGCGGCCTGAGCCGCATCGACTGCAGCGCCTGAGTAAAAACGTCAGGCGCTGCAGTGCTATCTATCCGTTTGATTTTCCCCTGTATTTTATTCGGTGCTGGCCCTGCTTTTTGCCGGGTTGATTGGGCGATAATTATGGGGCTGAAATTTATGGTGTCGAAATTGCTGTAGCAGAGCGAGATGACATGATTCGGCATCATTCGGTTTGTTCTGACAATGTTCGAGTGACATTGTCAGAAATGTCATTACCCATATCTGACAAACCGCGCGATCGGGTTTGTCCTTCAGTTGTCGGGCCGAAATAAAAAGGCGGAAGGGCCCAGGCGGAGAACGTAATGGAAGACCTCAAGATCGAGGAGTACAAGGATCCCGCCGGTGGCCGCGGCGCGGTCAAAGGCGCTTTAAACGCCTTCTGGCAACAACGTATTCCCCTCCAGGTGATCGAAAGTTTTCGCAAGGCCAATACACCGTACGGTTTCGATTGTCCCGGTTGTGCCTTCCCCGATAAAAAGTCCGGCAAAAATCAGCCCATCGGTGTCGACAGTTGCGAGCAGGGGCAAAAAGCCATCGCCTGGGAAATGACGCCGAAACGCACGGACGCTATTTTCTTTGCGCAATATTCGGTATCCGAATTACGGACATGGACCGATCTGGATCTGGAAAATCAGGGCCGTCTGACCACGCCGTTACGCTACGATCCGGCGCTCGATCACTACCTGCCGGTTGCATGGCCGGAAGCCTTTCAAATAATTGCACAACAGCTGCTGCAATTGTCGGCGCAAGCCGTGGCTTTTTATACGTCGGGCCGCGCTTCCAACGAGGCGGCATTTCTGTGGCAATTGTTGGCGCGCAGTTATGGCAGTGCGCATTTGCCGGACAGCTCCAACCTGTGCCACGAACCTTCCGGTTACGCGATGAAGGATATGCTCGGCGTCGGCAAGGGCACGTGTACGCTGGAAGATTTCGAACACGCGGAATTGATTATCGTGCTGGGGCAGAATCCAGCGAGCAATCACCCGCGCATGATGGCCGCGCTGCACGCCGCCAGTAAACGCGGTGCCAATATCATCGCGCTGAATCCATTGGCCGAGTTGGGCTTTCGCAATTTTTCCGATCCGAAAGATGTGCGCGAGATGCTGACCAACACCGGCCGCAAAATTGCCGGCAAGGTGTATGCGGTAAAGATCGGTGGCGACCTCGCGGCGTTGAAAGGCGTGATGAAAATCATCGTCGAGCGCGATCGGCAATTGCCGGAGGGTGAGCGCGAGCTGGATCTGACCTTTATCGCCGAGCACACCGTTGGCTTCGAGGCATTCAAGGCGGATCTTATCGCGCAGCCGTGGCATGACCTGCTGTCCGAAAGTGGACTGACCTTTGCCGACCTGGTTGAAATCGCCGATTTATATACGGCGTCCAGCGCCACCATGTGCACCTGGTGCATGGGTATTACACATCACGAAAATGCACACGCGACGGTGCAGGGCATCGTCAATCTGCTGCTGCTGAAAGGTAACATCGGCAAGCCCGGTGCCGGCGCGGTACCGGTGCGCGGACACTCCAATGTGCAGGGCAATCGGTCGATGGGTGCCACCGGCAAAGTGCCGGAGAGTTTTCTCGACAATATGGAGCGTGTCTTCAGTGTTGCCGTGCAGCGGCAGCCGGGACTGGACGCAGTTGGCACGGTGCGGGGATTGTTGGCGGGCGAAATCAAAGCGCTGCTGGCGCTCGGCGGCAATTTTGGGGTCGCTTCGCCCGATAGCCCGCGTTTGCTGGATGCGTTGCATCGCAGTGAATTGACCGTGCATATCGCGACCAAATTAAATCGCACGCATTTATTTCCAGGCACGGTTGGCCTGCTGTTGCCGAGTCTCGGTCGCACCGATATCGATGCGCGCAGCGCTGCCGTGCAGGTGATTACGGTCGAAGACAGCATGAGCATGACGCACGCGTCCGGCGGCATCAAAAAACCGATCTCGGATGAGATGATGGGCGAACCTGCGATTGTCAGCGGGATTGGTGCGGCATTGTCTGCACTCAGCAAGTCGCAGGACAGGATTGCGTGGGACGAGTTCGCGGACGATTACGCGCAGATTCGCGAACGCATCGAAAACTGTCTCGATGGCGTGGTGAAAGGATTCGAGGATTACAACGAAAAAATTGCACAGCCCGGCGGATTTCATTTGTGCAATGACGCCTCGCTGCGACGCTGGCAGACACCGAGCGGTCGCGCCGAGTTTCGCGTCCATGCGGTGACCCTGGATGGCCCCATCCACCGCGCGCGACGGAAAAATCCGCAGACGCTGGCGCTGATGACGGTGCGCTCGCACGATCAGTTCAACACCACGGTGTACAGTCTGAATGATCGCTACC